>JAZRLV010000024.1:0-18036 GCA_045646985.1 Clostridia bacterium
GATGCTTTTAATGAAGAATATGATAACGGCTACGACACACTGATTGTAGTTACAATATCTTCAAACGGCAGCGGTATGTATCAGAATGCGGTAATGTCAGCTTCTGAGGTTATGGATGAACGTGGCGGAGAAATTATTGTAATAGATTCTCAGGGGTATTCCTGCCTTTACGCAGGCGCAGTAGTGCATGCGGCGAAGATGCTTGAGGAAGGAAAGGGCAAGGACGAAATTGTAGAATATATTAAGAGCGCGTGCGAAAGCATGAAGGCATATTTCCTTGTTGAGGACCTTCTCCACCTGAAAAAGGGCGGCAGAATAAATGCGGCTACTCTGGTGATTGCAAATATGCTTGATATTAAGCCTGTGCTTACTATAAAAGACGGCCTTGTTGTACAGAAAGATAAATTAAGAGGAAGTAAGAAAGTCCTTAAAAAGCTTGTAGGAAATGCAGAGGATGACGGTGTCAATCTTTCTGGAAAGACAGTGTTTGTTGCATATACAGGCGATAAGAGCCTTGCACAGAATCTTAAAGAGGAATTGGCAGATGCTTTTGGAGATGTTAACTTTGTTGATATAGAATTAGGTGCAGTTATAGGCTGTCACGGCGGTCCTGCATTGGTGGGATTCGTATTTTCAGAAAAATATGATTTTACAGATTATGAGGATTAAAGCTTATGTGGGTTGCAAATGAATGGAAAGACTATGAATGTATAGATACGTCAAACGGCGAAAAGCTTGAAAAATGGGGAAATATTATTCTTCAACGCCCTGACCCTCAGGTTATATGGGATACAAGGGCACTTCCCGAAATGTGGCGGAAGGCCGATGCACATTATCACCGTTCTTCAAGCGGCGGCGGTAAATGGGAATATAAAAAAACTATTCCCGAGCAGTGGACAGTTCACTATAAAAATCTGACGTTTAATATAAAACCAATGGGATTTAAGCACACGGGGCTTTTCCCAGAACAGGCGGTAAACTGGGATTATATGATGGATAAGCTAGCTAAGCGCAAAGGTGCAAAGGTGCTTAATCTCTTTGCATATACAGGCGGAGCAACAGTTGCCTGTGCTGCGGCAGGTGCAGCGGTAACCCATGTTGACGCATCAAAGGGTATGGTGCAATGGGCAAAGGAAAACGCACGCTCCAGCGGTCTTGGTGAGGCACCGATAAGATACCTTGTTGATGACTGTATGAAATTTGTTGAACGTGAAATCAGGCGTGGTAACCACTACGATGCGATAATAATGGACCCGCCATCATATGGCAGAGGCCCTGGCGGTGAGGTATGGAAAATAGAGGAATCGATTTGTGCTTTTGTACGCAGATGTGCACTTCTTTTAAGTGATAATCCGTTGTTTTTTATTATAAATTCATACACAACAGGTCTTGCCCCGACAGTGCTTTCAAATCTGATGAAGATATGTCTGCCTGACGGAAAGATTGAGTCAAGTGAAATAGGAGTTAATATTACAGCTTCGTCTATGGTGCTTCCGTGCGGAGCAACGGCACGATGGGAAAAATAGTATTGGAATGATTATATGAGCATAATTGAAGCAAAAGAGCTGACCTTTTCCTACAAAAGCGAGGAAAAGGAAAGGGTAGTTCTTGATAAACTAAACCTGAATATTGAAAAAGGCAGCTTTACTGCTATAATAGGGCATAACGGCAGCGGCAAGAGTACCTTTGCAAAGCACATAAATGCCATACTTTTGCCAGAGGGCGGAAGCATAACGGTATGCGGAATTGATACAAAGGACGAAAAAAGACTCTACGAGCTTAGGAAAGATGCAGGTATGGTTTTCCAGAATCCCGACAACCAACTTGTCGCAACCATAGTTGAAGAGGACGTGGCATTTGGTCTTGAAAATATGGGAGTAGAGTATCAGGAAATGCACCGCCGTGTAAAGGATGCGCTTATTGCGGTGAATATGTACGACTACAGAAAGCGTGCGCCGCATCTTCTTTCAGGCGGACAAAAGCAGCGCATAGCTATTGCAGGAATTCTTGCAATGGAGCCGCAGTGCATTATACTTGACGAGCCTACAGCAATGCTTGACCCCGCAGGACGGCGTGAAGTTCTTGATACGATAATTGAGCTGAACAGAAAAAAGAATATCACTATAGTACTTATAACACATTATATGGATGAAGCGGCTCGCAGCGACCGTGTAGTAGTTCTTGACGAAGGAAAGGTCATGTTTGACGATGCACCCTGCAAGGTGTTTGAGCATGAAGAAGAGCTCGTAGAAATGGGACTTGATGTACCAGAGGCTTGTGCACTTTCTCACAGACTCAGAAAAATGGGAATTCCGTTAAGAGAGGGAATTCTGACGGATAAGGAATGTGCAGATGAAATATTGAGGTTGTATAAAAATGATTGAGCTTAAAAATATTTCATATTCATACAGCGCAAACGGCAGTGAAAATACGGCGGCGCTTAAGAATATCAGTTTAAAAATAAATAAAGGTGAATTTATAGGCATTGCCGGTCATACGGGAAGCGGAAAAACCACAGTAGCACAAATTATCGCAGGTCTTATTAACCCCACAGAGGGAAGTATTGTAATTGACGGCGAAGAAATAAGCAATTATAAAGAATCCGCCGCAATGCTCAGAAAGCGGGTGGGGATAGTATTTCAGTATCCCGAGCATCAGCTTTTTGAAGAAACTGTTTACAAGGATATTGCTTTCGGACCGAAAAATAAAGGACTTTCTGAAGAAGAAATAGATAGATGTGTCAGAAAAAGTGCCCTTCTTGCGCATTTAGGGGAGGAGCTTTTTGAAAAATCCCCCTTTGAGCTTTCGGGCGGACAAAAAAGGCGAGTTGCGATAGCAGGCGTTCTTGCTACAGAGCCGGAGGTTTTAATTCTTGACGAGCCTGCCGCAGGTCTTGACCCTATTGGCAGGGAAAAGCTGCTTGGTGAGCTTCGCAGAATCCGCAATGAAGAGAATACTACAATAATTCTGATTTCTCACAGCATGGAGGATTTGGCGAAAAATGCAGACAGAATAATTCTTCTTTCGGGCGGGGAAAAGCACAATGATGCGTCCGTAAACGAGATATTTACCGATTCACAGCTTTTACATAGCTGCGGACTTGACCTTCCCGTTCTTACTAAGATAATAAAAATGCTCAACGACGGCGGAATGGATATTCCTGAAAATCTCTTTACAATCGAGAATGTCAGCCATGCTATTTATGAAAAAATGGGGGTGGGAAAGTGATTCGTGATATAACTATAGGTCAGTATTATGATTGCGATTCCCCTATTCATAAAATGGACCCCAGAACTAAAATACTGTGGACACTTTTTTACATGATAACTCTTTTTGTGATAGACGGCGTTTTTTCCTATGCGGCCATAATTCTGTTAACGGCACTTATTATAAAGCTTTCTAATATACCTGTGCGCTTTATGCTAAGGGGATTAAAGCCGATTATAATACTGGTCATATTTACTGCACTTTTAAATCTTTTTATGACACCCGGAGAAACGGTGGTTTTTTCAAAAGGAATTTTTAAAATAACGCTTGAAGGCATTTATCTTGCGCTGAAAATGGCGATAAGAATAATTCTGCTTATTATCGGCAGCTCTATTCTTACATTAACTACAACACCCACAGTTCTTACAGGCGGTATGGAGCTTCTTCTTGCACCGCTTAAGAAAATCGGTGTCCCCGTTTCTGTATTTGTGATGATGATAAGCATTGCGCTGAGGTTTATTCCCACGCTGCTTGACGAAACGGACAAAATAATCAAAGCACAAACATCAAGGGGTGCTGATTTTGAACACGGCAGCCCTATAAAACGTATAAAAGCAATGATTCCTATTCTGATACCGCTTTTTGTAAGTGCTTTCCGCCGTGCGGACGAGCTTGCGGTAGCAATGGAGTGCCGTTGCTATAACACTGATGCACAGCGCAGCAGTTATCGACGGTTTTCCTTTAGGAAATACGATTTATATGCACTTTTATATGCTTTGGCGATGTGTGCGATTCTCGTTATAATAAAGGTTGTGCTGTAAATGACATATAAATTGACAATGGCATATGACGGAACGGCTTATCACGGATGGCAGCGCCAGAAAAACGGCATCACCGTGCAGGAGGTGCTTGAAGGCGTTCTTTCACAAATACTGGGAAAAGAAACGACTGTTACAGGCTGTTCACGCACTGACGCAGGCGTTCATGCAAAAACCTATGTGTGCAGCTTTATTGGCGAAACTACTATTCCCTGTGATAAAATTCCGATTGTATTAAACACAATGCTGCCGCCTGATATACGTGCTTACAGGTGCGAGGAGGCGCATGACGGATTTAATGCCAGATTTGAAACTGTCACAAAAGCATATGAGTATCAAATTTTAAATGCAAGCGTGGCGGACCCGTTGCTTCGCAATTTTGCGTGGCATTACCCGATAAAATTAGACGTTTCAAAAATGCAGCTTGCTGCCGAAAAAATTAAGGGAAAGCATGACTTTGCCTCTTTTTGCGCAGCAGGAAGCAGTGTTAAGTCTACTGTGCGAAACCTCACCGAGCTTACTGTGAAAAAAGAGGGTAGCCTTATAACTGTACGTGCGGCGGCTGATGGATTTTTATACAATATGGTAAGAATTATTGTCGGCACTCTTGTCTATGTGGGAAATGGTAAGCTGTCTGAAAAGGATATAGAAGAGCTTATAGAAAAAAAAGACAGACGACTTCTTGGGATAACGGCTCCGCCGCAGGGACTGTCACTTGTGGAGGTAAATTATGAATAAAGAGAATTTAATACGCATTATAAAAAACACCGTTTCGGTAATAGTTATGATAGCGCTTTTTATAATAATATTTTATCAGAACAGAGACCGTGACATTTTTAAATTCGGAAAGGACGAAAGTGCATCGGTTATAGAAGAATATAGCGACACTTTCCTTTCTCAAAGCTATACAAATGGACAAATCGGCTCTGTTGGAAACTCTGTTGCATACTTAACTGCAAGCTCTTTTAAAGTTCTGGATGCAAACGCACAGGGCGAGACGATTGCAGTTGCGTTATCCGAGCCGATGCTTCATACAGAGGGAGAGTATGCCGTATGCTACAGTAAAAATTCTTATGAAGCCAGTGTATACAAGATGGGAAACGAGAGCTTTAGCATATCAGTAAAAAATAAAATATTAAGAGCTAAAGTAAATAAAAACGGCTACCTTTTTGTGGCAACCGAAAAAGAGGGATATAACTGCGAATGCGTAGTTTACAACCGCAGCGGTGAGGCAATTTTCAAATGGGATATCAGCAAGAGCGAGTTCCTTGACGGTGATGTTAATAACAGTAACAATGCCATTGCAATCTCTGTTGCAACGGCAGGCAAGAACAAGCTTTTGGGCGAAACCTTGCTTATTGATATAACCGAGGCAGAGGTGATACAAAAAAACACCTTGGAGTCTCAGCTCCTTTTCTCGCTTGATTTTAACAAAAACGATACATTCACCGCATTAGGAAATAAAAACATGGTCTATTTTAATGCTGACGGAACTAAAAAATGGGCATATGATTTTGAGGGAAAGACACTTATCAAGGCTGATATTTCAGACCCCGATATGGCGGTGCTGGCGTTTTCCGCCCCGGGCAGCGGTATAAAGGGAAATTCCACCGAGGTTAAGATTATAAACCGATTGGGAAAGGTTATCGGTGAAAAAAGCTTTGATTCTGTTGCAGATGATATAACTACGGGCGAAAATACGGTTGCAATAGCCTTTGGAAAGACAGTATATATGACGGACAGCGACCTTAAAATAAAAAAAGAACTTAAATCTGATGCCAGTGTTAAAAAAATTGCATTATACAGCGATAACAAGCATTTATTTATAATAGGTAATTCAGGCGGAAAGATTATTGAATAGCCGAAAGGAGAACTTTAAGTGGCTGATATTATTTTTGCGGCGCTTATAATAGTGATGGCATATATCGGTGCTAAGCGTGGGTTTATACGTACATTGATGGGGCTTTCTTCAACATTGCTTTCGCTCATAATAAGTATGCTGCTATACAGACCTGTTTCCATTTTTCTCTCTACCTCACCGCTTAAAGATACTGTGAGGACATACATAGAAAAATTTGTGAGCGAAAAGGGAAACGATTTATCTGTTTTTCTGTTACAAAACAGCATTGAGGCAGCGTCCCAAATAGTTATTGATGCAATCAGCTTCGCTGCGGTTATTATTTTAGCTAAAATAATTATTGGCGTAGTGGGGAGAGCTCTGAACGTTATTTCAAAGCTTCCTGTTATACATCAGGCAAACTCTCTTTTGGGCTTAATAATAGGTGTTGTAAGCGGAATTATTATATGCTACATAGCTCTCGGGGTTATAGGTGCAGCGGCAGAGCATTCACAAATTAGCAAGGCAATAGAAAACTCTATGATAGTTTCATATTTTTATGAAAATAATATAATAACAGAAATTTTAAAATAACAAAAGAGGAGTAAAAAAGTCGAATTTTTTACTCCTCTTTTTGCAGAACGTACAAACACATGTAAAATCTTATTTCGAAGTTCGAAATTCGAAGTTCGAAATGAATGTGGGTTTTCGTTTAGCGAAAACCTTCCCTAATTTTGCATTTTGCATTTTTATACTGTGTTTTGTGCATTTTATCACAGCCCATTTAAATTAGCGACCGGCGCTTCTTAATACATTCGCCTGATGCGCACTGCTTTCTGTTCCGCTGCTGTGACCGATTGATTTATAAAAATGCAAATCAAAGTGTCCGTGTGCATTGTTTCCTTTTACATAATCATAATTTGTTCCTGCACCGTAATCGTCGCTTCGCCAGCTTGTCCACTCTCCACCGGGGGCGCCTTCATTTCCTGCGTGGAGCATACCTGCGGCACTTGCCGCAATAGTACGTCCGTTATAAACTACAAGAACGCTTCTTTTGTTCCAGTTAAAGCTGCCGCCCCAGATGCTTTTCATAATAGCAGTGTCGTTTGCAGTCAGCGGCTCGCAATCAGCGTGTCCCGAGCCGACAGTTCTGCGTGCATTAAAGCTTTTTCCCGTTTCGAGGTCAACAATCTTAAAATCTGCGTTTATGGGAATTACATACTGCGCCTCGCTAAACCAGTCGAGAAGCTCGCCGTATCCTGCGGGCGCATATTTTACGGGAACGTGATGAACAGGAATTGTGAGCTTCATTCCCGTGTATACATAGCTTGATTCGGATAATGAATTTACTTCAAGAAGTTCTGCATAAGGGATACCGTGCTTTATTGCAATATTCCATAGAGTATCTCCGTTTTGTACAGTGTATGTAGTGTATGTTACATATGCGCCTGATGAGGAAGAACCCGAAGAGCCTGTGCCTGTAGATTCTTTTTTGGGAATTTTCACACTGTCACCTACATGAAGCACAGAGCTTTGTGTTGCTCCATTTGCCGAGAGAAGGCTGTTTAGGCTAACCCCGTATTTTTGTGATATAGTCCAGTAGGTATCGCCTTTTTGAACAGTATATGTAGTATAGCCGCTGCCCGAGTCGGGGATTTTCACACTCTGCCCTACATAAAGAACACTGCCCGACGTCGCATTATTTGCACTAAGAAGCGATGAAAGACTCACACCGCATTTCTTTGCAATAAGGTAATATGTATCTCCTTTCTGGACAGTATATGTGTTTGACGGTACTTTGATTATCTGTCCTACTGCAAGGGAGGAGCTTTGCGATGCCCCGTTTGCCGAAAGCACCGAGCTAAGACTCGTATTGAATTTTTGGGAAATGAGCCAGTAGGAATCTCCCTTCTGTACTGTGTAATTTGTGTCTGCCATTGCACTGCTTGGAATTATGGCAAGAGCCATCAGTGCGGATATAAATTTCTTGTGATTCATTCTATCACACTCCTTCGCTATTTATATTCTGCAAAGATGGCAAAAATCTTTTATGTAAATTATGGAACAAAAATTTTATAGAAAAAATTAGAAAAAATAAGTTGACAATTCGAGTTAGTTATGCTAAACTAACTCCAGTAAGATAACAGGTAGCAGGAGGTGTAACCTATGAATTTAACAGATGCTCAGGAGGGTAAGGAGTATATCATTAAAGCTATTGAAACAGATGATGACGAGCTTAATGCATTTTTGTTTTCATTAGGTTGCTACAGCGGAGAGATGATTACGGTAATCTCAAAGAAAAAAAGCGGATGTACTGTTGCTATCAAGGATGGCAGATATAACATAGATAACCAGTTGGCAGAGGCAATAGTATTGTTTTAATTTACGTGTCTGTGCCCGACTGTTTATTTTTTACTGTGTGGTTAGCCTTGACTAACCGATAATCGTATTTAATTTTATTGTATATATTAAGGGGGAATAACTATGAGAATTGCTTTAGCAGGCAATCCAAACTCCGGTAAGACCACTATGTACAATGCGCTTACAGGCAGAAATGAGCGTGTTGGTAACTGGGCAGGCGTTACTGTAGATAAAAATGAAAGCACTATAAAGAAAAGCTTTTGTAATACTGGTGAGGAAATTGTTGTGGTAGACCTTCCTGGGGCATACTCTATGTCACCGTTTACTTCGGAGGAAAGTATTACAAGCACCTATGTAAAGAATGAAAATCCCGATGTTATAATTAATATTGTTGATGCTACAAATCTTAGCCGCAGTCTTTTCTTTACCTCACAGCTTTTAGAATTGGGGATTCCTGTTGTAGTCGCCCTTAATAAAAGTGATATCAATGAGAAAAAGGCTACTAAGATTGACAGAACACTCCTTAGTGAAAAACTCGGTTGCCCTGTTGTTGAAACAGCCTCTACAAAGAGAGGAAAAAACGGTCTTAAGAAGCTTATCGGAAAAGCAATAAGTATTAAAGGAACTGTGCAGATTTCGCTCTATACACAGGACGAGATTGAAATTTTGAATAAAGAGGCGGCAGAGAAATCCGACAGAAAGCGTTTTGAATTTGTAAACAGCATTGTATCACAGGTTGAAACACGCACAATACATACAAACAAGAAAAATTATCAGGATAAGATTGATGCAGTTCTTACTAATAAATGGCTCGGTATTCCGATTTTTGCGATTGTAATGTTTTTGGTGTTCTATATTTCGCAGGCAGAATCGCCTATAGGTCTTGGAATAGCACTTGCAGGCGTGCTTGAAAGCGCTATTGCTATAGTTACAGAATTGGTTGCCGAATGGATAAAAGGAAGCAGTGACATTCTTCAGGCAATAGTTCTTGACGGCATTATAGGCGGTGTAGGTGCAGTTTTGGGATTTTTGCCGCTTGTAATGGTAATGTACTTTCTTATTGCGCTCTTGGAGGATTGCGGATATATGGCACGTGTAAGTGTCGTGCTTGACCCGATATTTAAAAAGGTAGGTCTTTCGGGAAAATCTGTCATTCCATTTGTAATCGGCACAGGCTGTGCAATTCCCGGTGTTATGGCTTGCCGTACTATCCGTAACGACAGAGAGAGAAGAGCTACTGCAATGCTCGCCCCTCTTATGCCTTGCGGTGCAAAGCTTCCTGTAATTGCGCTTTTTGCAGGTGCATTCTTTAATGAAGCCTCATGGGTTGGTACGTTGATGTATTTTGCAGGAATAATAATTATATTCTTCGGCGCACTCTTAATAAACGCCATTACAGGTAACCGCAAAAAGAAATCATACTTTATTATAGAGCTTCCGGAATATAAGCTCCCCAGTTTTAAAAGAGCGTTTCTTTCAATGTGCTCTCGTGGGTGGTCATATATTGTAAAGGCAGGTACGGTTATTCTTGTGTGTAATGCTGTGGTTACAATAATGCAGAATTTTACGTGGTCATTTACGACCGCAACACACGCAGACAGCTCAATTCTTGCCTCTGTTGCAAAACCTGTTTCGTATATTCTTATTCCTGTTGTGGGTGTTAAGGCATGGCAGCTTGCCGCAGCGGCTGTTACAGGATTTATCGCAAAGGAAAACGTTGTAGGAACTTTAGCAGTGTGCTATGTTGGTCTTGAAAACCTTATTGATACAGAAGAACTTGCTCTTATAGAAGGCGCAGGCAGTGAAGTAGCAGGCGTATTTGCACTTACCAAGGTTGCGGCGCTTGCTTATCTGATGTTCAACCTCTTTACACCACCTTGCTTTGCGGCAATCGGTGCTATGAATTCTGAAATAAAAAGCAAAAAATGGCTGTGGGGCGGTATAGGATTTCAGTTTGCAACAGGCTTTACTGTGTCATACCTTGTATATCAGATTGGCACTCTTATTACGACAGGCAGTGTAGGCGCAGGATTTTTACCGGGGCTTATTGCAATTTTAATAGTAGCACTCATAATTTTTTATCTTATCAAAAAGAATGACAGAGAGATTCTCAGCGCAAAAAAAGAGAAACAAGGTGCACTTAAATGAAGGATTTAATTATTGCTTTTATATTAATAATAATATTTGCCCTTGCAATAGGTTATATTATAAAAGAAAAGAAAAGCGGTGCTAAATGTATCGGCTGTCCGCACAGTAAGGAGTGCGGCGGTAAAGAATGTAATTGTGATAGCAAATGAACAAAATACGACTTGCTGTAAACAAGTCGTATTTTTGTTTAAAAAGAGAAAATATTGTAAAAAATATGTTAAGGTAGGGGCGCAGAGTTGACAATTAAAGGAAGTTTGTGATATTATATATAAGTAAAAGTATACTAAATTGGTGGTGTAGAATTAATGGGATTTGCATCCTCTATATCAGAGCTTTTGGCACGCTTGATTGTGCTTTTTACAGCTATAACAGTGCACGAATGTGCTCATGGCTTTGTAGCATATAAATTGGGGGACCCTACAGCAAAATACAGCGGCAGACTTTCTCTTAATCCGCTTTCGCATCTTGACCCTATAGGTGCGCTGTGTATGGTGTTTTTCAGATTTGGCTGGGCAAAGCCTGTGCCGATAAACCCGATGTATTTTCGTGACAGAAAGCGTGACAGCGCCATTGTTGCCTTGGCAGGGCCTGTATCAAATATAATATTGGCATTTATATCAACTGTGTTTTATGCACTGTATTTTGTTTTTGTATATCTTAAATTCCAGAATTTTATAACAGCTTTCGTTTGTGAAGTTTTTGTGCAGCTTGCACTTGTTAATATCAGCTTTGCAATATTTAATCTGATACCGCTTCCTCCGCTTGACGGAAGTAAGATTTTAGGTGCGTTTCTTTCATATGAAAATTACGGGAAGCTTTTGCAGTATGAACGCTTTGGGTTTCCACTTTTGATAATTCTTTCAATCACAGGTATTTTAGGGCAGTTTTTGTCCCTCTTTATAAGTCCGCTTTATTCATTGTGGGTTACGTCGGTTAACGGGCTGATTTCTATATTAATATAAGGCGGATATTTTATGAGTGAGCTTTCGTTTAAAACAGAGGTGTTTGAGGGACCGCTTGATTTGCTCCTGCACCTTATCAGTAAAAACAAGGTAAGTATTTGCGATATTCCCATATCGCTGATTACCGATCAGTATTTTGAGTATATTGAGCTTATGCAGCAGCTTGATATGGAGCTTGGCGGCGAATTTCTCGTTATGGCGTCACAGCTTTTGTATATCAAATCAAAGATGCTGCTGCCTGTTCCCGAGGAAGAGGAGGAGGATCCTCGTGCAGAGCTTGCCGACAGGCTTGAAGAATATAAGCGCTACAAGGAGATTTCTGCCGAAATGGACAGGCTCAGTCACAGTATGGATAAAGTAGTGTTTAAAGGGCCTGAGCCGCTTGATTTGCCAAAGGTAAAGACGGAAAACAGGGAAATTCCCATTGAAAGGCTTTTTGATGCTTTCTTTGCTATGATAGACCGCAGTGCCAGCCGTAAGCCCATTGACCCCAAAACCTTTAAGCGGGTTATAGGGCGGACTAATTATTCTGTAAGAAGTGCTTCTACAAGCGTGCTTAACAAGCTTAAAAAAGGGAAAAAGGCGACCTTTGAATCACTTTTTGACGGACTACGAGTGCGTGGAGAATATGTGGCAACCTTTCTTGCACTGCTGGAGCTTATAAAAGAAAATGTAGTAACAGTAATGCAGGACGGAGACAGATTGTACTGCGAGCGGGGTGAAAAAGATGTGGAACTTAACGATTGGGAAGAATATTGAGTGTGCGCTTGAAGCGGTATTGTTCTCTCTGGGCGAGGCTGTGGAAATCGACAAGCTTGCCGAGGCACTTGAAGTAAGGGAAGATGAGATTAAAACGGCTTTTGAGTCGCTTAAAAAGAAATATGAAAAGGACAACCGGGGAATAAAGCTGATTGAAATAGAAAATTCTGTTCAGATGTGTTCTAATCCCGATTATTATGAATGCATACAGAGAGTTACGCAAATAAAAAAGCAGGCAGGGCTTTCCTCTGCTGCACTTGAAACACTTTCAATTATTGCGTATAATCAGCCCGTAACAAAGGGTACAATGGATTTTATACGTGGAGTGGATTGTACATACTCGGTGGCAAGACTTCTTGAGCGTGGCTTTATTGACGAGCTTGGCAGGGCGGAAACCCCGGGCAGACCTATTCTCTACGGAACGACAACAGAGTTTTTAAGGTGCTTTGGCTTAAAATCACTGGAGGATTTGCCGCCACTTCCCGAAAAAGAAGTTTTTGAGGAAACCGATAACAAGCCGAGTGATATTATAGAAGAATTTGTAAAAGAAAATGAAGATAATAACGGGGTGGAGTTGAGCGAATAATTGGTTATTGCAGCTATAGTTACGATACTGATAATTTGCATATTGTATGCCTCGCTGCGTGCAGAGCTAAGCTTTAAGGGAAAAGAGTTTGTGATAAAGCTGTTTGTTTTCGGTATACCCGTCTATAAAATACAACCCAAAGGAGAAAAAGACAAAACCGAAAAGAAAGCTCCCCAAAAAGAAGCGGACGATTTTAAAAAAGGAACCATAAGCTTAAAAGAAAAAATTGCTCGGTTTGCAGATGTGTGTAAAACTACGGTCAGACTTTTACGTAAATATGCAAGTGTTGAAGAAATCAATCTGAATATAAATATAGGCACGGGCGATGCAGCACTTACTGCCGTCACTACAGGTGCCTTGTGGGCAGTGGTTTATTCACTTTTAGGCACGGTTGGAAGCGTTGTGTATATCAAAAAGCATAATGTAACTATTAATCCGTGTTATGTGCAAAGTGTGTTTGAGGCTGAAGGAAAGTGTATATTTAAAAGCCGTCTTGTCCATATTATAAATATTGTAATAACAATTTATATGAAAGTAAATCACCTTAAGGAGGAATAAAAAATGGGCGAACATCCTATCAACAATTTAATGGGTACTGTAATGGAAAACATCAAAGGTATGATTGATGTAAACACAATTATCGGTGACCCTGTAGAAACCAGTAACGGAACTATGATTATCCCGATTTCCAAAGTGGGCTTCGGCTTTGCGGCAGGCGGCAGCGATATTCCCACATCATCATCTAATGATTCAAAGCCTTTCGGTGGCGGCAGCGGAGCAGGTGTATCAATTTCCCCGATTGGCTTTTTGGTTGTAACATCTGACCAGATTAAGCTGATTCCCGTATCATCTAATAACACACCTTTAGATAAGCTGGTGGATTATATCCCCGTTGCTTTTGATAAGGTGAATTCGATAATAAAAAAGAAGAACGAAGAATAAAAATTGTTATGTAAAAAAATGTCCAGAGCGCAAAAGAGGCAGTGTAAAAAAATGTTTTTTACACTGCCTCTTTTCAATTACTCTTTTCAGGCATTTTTGTAACTTTCTGTGTTAAAATTTTAAATATGTTTGCTGATGCTGACACCTGCATTACCAAATCATTGATTCTGTCGGGATTGTCCCCCTCCAAAGTAATAATCGGCTCAGCCACAGATTTAATTGAATCGGTAACATATGAAAATGCCTTGCGCTGATTTACTACAAAGGAATTATATGTGTGCTTCACATCCTCGACACTTAAATCTACAGGAATAATGCGCTGAATTGTAGATATGTCAAGTGTTTGCTTCAGTGTGCAGATAATAAGAAGATATGAAAGATGTATTTTGGAATACTTCTTCTTAACAGGTGCAGGGATAATCCCCAGCTTTACATAGTTATTTATCATAGATGGAGTTATAACACGCATTTGCCCTGTGACAGTGCCGTATATCTCCATATATTTTGTTATAAGAGAGATTACCTGGTCCATATAAAGCTCAATATCAGGAAGATGCTCCCAAGAGGGAAGAGTATATCCTTTAAGTGCGTTTTCAAGCTCTTCAAGAGAAGAGGCAAGATAGTTTTTTTCAATATACATAAAAAAACCTCCTATGTTTGGTATTATACACCTTTATTTGAGAAAATTCAACTAATTTGTTGACATAGTTAAAAAAATATGGTAACATAGTATCGAAAACTAGATTAAATGTTTGTTGGAAAGAGGCGAGCTAATATTGATAAAATTTAACAATTTGAGAGAAATAATCGAAAACAGTGCAAAAAATTACGGAAATAACATTGCTTTCAGAATAAAAAAGAAAGATGAAAACAAAAACGTATATTATGATGATGTAAATTACGTAAGATTAAAGAACGAGATTGAATATCTCGGAAGATATCTGATGAAAAATAACCTTGGCGGAAAAAGGATTGCAGTAATAGGAAAAAACAGCTATGAATGGATGCTTGTTTATCTTTCCGTTGTATCTACAGGGGGTGTAATAGTACCCCTTGACAGAGGATTAATGGAATTTGAAATTAATGAACAGCTTTCACGTTCAGGGGCAGAGGCAATCTTCTATGCAGAAGCATTCAGAGAAATAATGTCAGGCAAGGAAAATATATTTAAAATCTGTATGGATGATGAGGAATTTAGTGAATTGTTAAAGCTTGGCGCACAGTACGACAATAAAAAAGAGTACGACGAAATAAAGATTGACGATAACAAGATGAGTGCGCTTTTGTTTACATCGGGAACTACCTCGCAGTCAAAGGCGGTTATGCTTTCGCAGAAAAATATCGCAGTGAATGTAAGTGCGTTGGTTGAATGGGAAAAATTTTATGAAACAGATGTCAACATGGCATTCTTACCGCTTCATCATACTTTTGGAATAACCTCGGTGTTATTATTCCTTGCTGTAGGCATGTGTAATGTTTTTTGCGAGGGATTAAGAATTCAGAAATGTCTTGTTGAATATGGCGTTACTGTTTTTGTAGGTGTTCCCAGAATACTTGAAGAAATTTATCTTACAATTCAAAGAAAGCTTGCTTCGCAGAAAAAGGCGGGCAAGGTAAAATTTGCACGTGCACTTTCAGGCTTGCTTGGAAAAGTGGGAATAGATGTCAGAAGAAAGCTGTTTAAGCAGATAATAGATGCGCTTGGCGGAAAGCTTCGCTTTATAATCGTAGGGGCGGCACCTGCTTCTCCCGAAGTGCTTGAATGGTTTAATGATATTGGAATACTTTCTGTACAGGGCTACGGGCTTACAGAAACTGCACCTGTGCTTAGTGCTGAAACTGACGTATATATGCGTGAAGGTTCTGTAGGAAAGAGCATTCCCGGGGTTGAGCTTAAGGTTGTAAATACCGATGAAAACGGAATCGGTGAAATTATCGCACGTGGCGAAAATGTAATGCTTGGTTATTTTAATGATGAAGAAAGCACCTCGCAAGTTCTTAAAGACGGATGGTTCTATACAGGTGATATGGGACGTATTGATAAAGACGGTTACATCTTTATATCAGGAAGAAAGAAAAATGTAATAGTACTGTCAAACGGTAAGAATGTTTTCCCTGAAGAAATAGAAAGCCTTGTAAGTGAATGTAAGGCGATTAAGGAATGTATAGTTTACTCCTCAGGCGATGAAATATTACTTAAGGCAGTACGTGATACGAATTTTGACGGCGACTGCGACAGCGCTATAGAAGAACATATTAAGGCTGTAAACGAAAAGCTGATATATTATAAGAGAATAAGTAATTATACGATTTCCGACGAAGAAATGGAAAAGACTACTACAGGAAAAATTAAGCGCTACAAAAAATGAGGGCTGCGATAAAATGCACAGACCGCATAAAGCATAGTAAAGATAAAAAATAATTTAATTTATGCATAGATTTAAACAAACGAATACTTGTGGTTGAAATTCGTGCTTACACAAATTTCTAAGAGTTATATGCTTTATGCTACGAACAAACTTCACCTCTCGCAGTATCTATATACAGCTTCGGGTTCACTTTGTCCGTTCTGCACTATTTTCTCTTCGCCCGCGATAAAATGCACAGACCGCAGTATAAAAATGCAAAATTAGGGAAGGTTTTCGATAAACGAAAACCCACATTCATTCCGAATTTTGAACCTCGAACTTCGAATTAAAAATTTCACGTATCTTACACAAAAAAGGAGCTTTGACAAAATGATTTCATTTTGTCAAAGCTCTGTTTTATTCCTCTTTTATTGGGGTTTGAAGGAGCTTTTCAGCGGTGCCGTACGGTTAAACACGTTTTCATTTTTACTGTCACGTGTAAAATAACCCATGCGCACAAATTGGAATTTTTCGCCCACCTGTGCATCCTTAAGAGACGGCTCGCCATATGCGTTTTCATAAACAAGAAGCGAGTCAGGATTTATAAATTCATCGAAGTTATCATCCTCAAGAAGTGTTGCTACATTTTCCTTGTTAAAGATATTGTCAAACTGGTGAACAGTAAAGGGAACTGCGCTTTCACGGCTAAGCCAATGAATGTTACCCTTAACCTTTCTGCCGTCAAGGGGCATACCGTTACCTGTTTCGATGTCAACACTGCACAAAAGCTCACAAACTTCACCGTTTTCGTCGTGAAGTACCTCGTCACACTTCATAATGTATGAACCCATAAGTCTTACCTCTCCGCCGGGCTTAAGTCTTTTAAAACCGGGGATAGGAACTTCCATAAAGTCACTTTTTTCAATATAGAGCTTGTTTGTAAATGGAACCTTACGTGTGCCAAGCTCCTCTTTTTTGGGGTGATTAGGAAGCTCAAAATACTCTACATGGTCATCGGGAATATTTGTAATTGTAACCTTAAGCGGCTCGATTACTGCAACACGTCTTTGTGCATTTTCGTTCAATTCCTCGCAGATGCAGTATTCCAAAAGTCTTATATCCGCCATACTGTTTGCCTTGGCAACACCGCTGCGCTCAATAAAGTCAAATATAGCGGTTGGAGTGTAACCACGACGGCGAAGTCCCTGAATGGTTGGCATTCTGGGGTCATCCCATCCGTCAACTGTTTTTGTTTCAACAAGCTTGCGCAAATAACGCTTACTCATAACAGTATAGGTCATATTAAGACGTGCAAATTCCCACTGATGGGGCTTATGCTCAAAACCGATATTGTCAACAACCCAGTTGTAAAGCGGACGATGATTTTCAAACTCTATAGAACAAAGAGAATGTGTAATTCCCTCCAGTGCGACCTGAATGGGGTGTGCAAAGTCGTACATCGGATATATGCACCATTTGTTACCCTGACGGTGGTGATTCATATGAAGTATGCGGTAGATAACAGGGTCACGCATATTCATATTGGGGGAGGACATGTCAATCTTTGCACGAAGTGTACGCTGACCGTTTTCAAACTCCCCGTTTTTCATACGTTCAAAGAGGTCGAGATTTTCCTCCACACTGCGGTTTCGGTATGGACTTTCCTTACCCGGCTCCGTCAGTGTTCCACGGTAAAGCGCCATTTCCTCCTGGCTAAGGTCGCATACAAATGCCTTGCCGTCACGGATAAGCTTGCATGCAAAGTCGTAGCACTTATCAAAATAATCGCTTCCGTAGAAGATACCGCCTGTCGGGTCTGCACCCAGCCAGTGAAGGTCAGCCTCAATAGCTTTTACAAATTCATCGTCTTCCTTTACGGGATTAGTATCGTCATAACGGAGATTAAAAAGTCCGTTATATTTTTTTGCTGTGCTGGAATTTATCCATATTGCTTTTGCACTGCCGATATGAAGATATCCGTTAGGCTCGGGAGGAAATCTGGTATGGATCCCGTCAACCGCACCTTCTGCAAGGTCGGCATCAATAATATCGGTAATAAAATTGGAGT
>JAZRLV010000025.1:0-6376 GCA_045646985.1 Clostridia bacterium
CGTATAACTGCCGATTTTGCGACATCTGCCTGCATGGAAAATTCGCTGACCGACATTGATATAACCTTTTCATAGTTTTTCAGAACAAAATCAGCAGCCCTCTTTTCAACACCAGTAAGAGAGCTGTATTTGCTTTTTATAGAGGAAAGACAGGGCTTATTTTTCATAGCTACCTCCAAAAATGAAAAAATATTCTAAAATACGATTAAACTTTGAAACAAAATTATAATAACACAATTAATATCTCTTGTCAACAATAATATAAGCGCCATTCTTTTAATTAGATTTTCCAAACGGAAGAAACAATCAGATAAAGCGCCGGCAAAGTATTTCTGCCGTACATATGCTCTACTGTTTTTTTATAAAGCTCTTTATCATAATAGATATTACAGAGTCTGTAAAAAAATCGTTTTTTTTACACCGCCTTTAAAATTGACTTTAAAATTGCATTATGGTATACTTAATATATTGGATTTTAGGAGTGACTGGTATGAAAAAACTTTTTGCTATACTTACAGCAATTTGTATATTACTCTCTATAAGCACAGCAAGTGCGCACAGCGATTATGCAACAAGGGGAGAGGTCTGCCAAATGCTGCTTGAGGCAGCAGATTTTTATAATACGGGTGTAGCTAAGGGCGATATTTTAAAGGGGTATGAGGATGGATTACTTCATGAAGAACGCCCCGTTACACGTGCTGAGGCGCTGGTTATGCTTAAGCGTGCTTTCGGAAATATTCCCAAAGCTGTAGGGCATAACAGACGTGTTGCGCTTAAAAAAGAGGATTTTAATGACATCCCCGAGTGGGCGGCTAAGGAGCTTGCACCGCTGTTTGACAGTGGAATTGTTGCAGGAACTAAGGCGGGGGCTTTCTCTCCCGATGCAAATGTTACGACCGGGCAGATGCAGCTTTTCATAAAACGTGTGTATTCTCTTTTTGCCACGAACATAAAGGATGATTTTTATGCAGCAGTCAATAAAAATCAGCTTGAGAAAATGGAGCTTAATGATGGCGAGTATATTACAGGTACTATATATGAGCTTCAAAACAAAGCGTCAGCACATATGAACGACATAATTGAAGAAATAGCAGCGGCAAGCCATAAAAAGGGAACTCCCGAACAGAAAATTGCAGATATGTATAACTGTATAACAGCTGTAAAATTAAGAAATAAGAATGGGATAACACCTATAAAGGAGTACCTTGATAGAATTGACAGTGTCAGGAATATAAGCGAGCTTTCGCTTGTTCAGACTCTTTTATCGAAAGAATTGTGCGTTAATCCGTTTATGCGGTTTTCATTAACTGTAGATTTAGAGGACAGCACAAAATATATGCTTTATTTTGAGACGATGAGTCCTGTTATGAATAAAGACATATATATGCAGAATGAGAGTAGGGAAAAATCAGCATATATAGAATATCTTAAAACATTGCTTGTCCTTAGCGGAGAAAGCGAAGAAGAGGCGCATTCTGACGCATATGCGTTCTTTGAGTTTGAAAAAAAGCTTGCTGAAAATATGCTGTCGGCACATGAACAAAACGATGTTAAAAAAATCTACAATACATATTCGTACAATAAACTTTGTGCGATGTTTCCAGATTTTGACATGGATGATGTAATAGCGCAGTGCGGACTTAAGAAAGAGGATGAAATTTTAATTGCTGATGTGAAAATGACAGAAAAATTTGCATCGTTATACAATCAGTCAGCTATTGATGAGCTTAAAACAGCATCAAAGCTTGCGCTGCTTATTACGTGGGGAGAAACATTGAATGAGGAGTTTTGCAAGGCGGCATATAAGTTAGACAGTGAAATTCTGGGTGTGTCTGGCGAATACACAGCCGAGCAGGATGCTTCTTTTTCAGTGCAGAATATTATGGCGGATTATCTTGGAGAAATATATGCACAAAAATATTTTGACGAAAGCTCAAAAAAAGATGTCGAGAATATGGCGCATGACATTATATCGGTGTTTAAAGAACGCATAGATTCTCTTTTATGGATGAGTGATAAGGCAAAGAAGCAGGCAAAGCGCAAGCTTGATTCTATGAGTATAAAAATAGGCTATCCTGAAATTGAAGAGTCTTATCTTGATAATGTCGACATAGCTTCACCAAAGCAGGGGGGCACGTATTTTAAAAATGCGCTTTTGGTGAAGAAAGAATCTATAAAGCATTATGCGTCATTGCAGGGACAGACTGTAAATCGTGATGCATGGGCAATATTTCCGTATACAGTGAATGCTTGTTATGACCCAACAGCAAATGATATAACATTTCCTGCGGCGATATTACAAGCTCCGCTTTATCAGAAAAATGCATCTTATGAAGAAAATTTAGGCGGAATCGGATATATTATAGCGCATGAAATCATACATGCATTTGATGAAAATGGTGCTCTTTTTGATGAATATGGTAATTTAGGAACATGGTGGACTAAGGAGGATTATTCTGAATTTTCACTTTTGTGCGAAAAGGTAGTACAGTTTTATAACGGACAGGAGGCTATGCCTGCAATTCCTACAAACGGACAGCTCACTTTGAGTGAAAATGTGGCAGATTTAGGCGGGGCGATGTGCGTGAGCTCTCTTGCAAAGAGCAAGGGCGCTGATTTAGCCCTTCTTTATACCTCAATGGCAAAGGCATGGGCAAGCACTAAAACCCGTGAATATGCTCTGTTAGCGGCAAATACTGATAACCATTCTGATGATAAGCTTAGAATTAACAATGTGCTTGTAAACATAGATGATTTTTATGAAGCTTTCGGTATCTTTGAGGGCGATGGAATGTTTGTTGCTCCCGAAAACAGAATAAAAGTATGGTAATATTAAAAAAGAAGGTATAAAAAGAATGAAAACGGTATTAAAATATCTTTCTCCGTTTTATGGTGCAATGTCAAGGGGCTTTGCCATTAAGCTGATTGGTACTTTGGCAGAACTGATGCTGCCGTATATACTTAGTCATATATTAAAGAATGTAATAGGAAAAAACATCTCTGATATCCTATTTTGGGGCGGTCTTATGATTGTGTTTTCTGGATTTTCGTGCGCTTTTAACATATGGGCAAACCGTATGGCATCAAAGATTTCACGTGATTTTGCACAAAATATGCGCCGTGATTTGTTTGCTAAAACACTTCGTCTTTCGGCAGCACAAACAGATAAATTTACCATTGCATCACTGGAATCACGTATAACAACTGATACATATCATGTTCACGGATTTATAAATATGATGCAAAGACTTGGAGTGCGTGCACCTATAATGCTGTTTGGCGGTATCACAATAACAATGTTTATGGATGCATTTCTTTCGCTTGTAATGCTTGCAATATTGCCATTTATTTTTCTAACAGTTTATTTTATATCAAAAAAAGGCGTTCCGCTTTATACACGTGTACAGCAGTCTGTTGATAATATGATACGTGTAGTGCGTGAGGATGTTCAGGGAATTCGTGTTATAAAGGCACTTTCAAAAATTCCCTATGAGCATAGGCACTATGACGGAGTAAATACGGCGCTTGTTAAGGATGAAATCCGTGCAGGCTCTGTTATGAGTGGGGTTAATCCCGTTATGATATTTTTTATGAATGCAGGAAGTGTCGCAGTTATTGCAATAAGTGCGCTGCGTGTAAATAGCGGTCTTTCAAGTCCTGAAACAGTTATTGCATTTATGCAGTATTTTACACTTATTTCAATGGCAATGATGTCAGTTACACGTATGTTTATGATGTATACCAAAAGTAATGCCTCTGCAAAAAGAATTGAGGAGGTATTAAAAGCGCAGGAGGATATAACAATTAAAGAAAAGGCAGATTTCCCCGATAAGGCGACAGGGGCACATATCCTTTTTGACAACGTAACATTCTCCTATAACAAAAAGCGTAACAACCTTGAAAATATCAGCTTTCAGGTGCCGCAAGGCGGCTCGCTGGGAATTATCGGCGCTACAGCATCGGGTAAATCAACTGTTGTAAAGCTTTTGCTGAGATTTTATGACACAGATAAAGGAAGTATATATATAAACGGGGAAGATATCCGAACTATTGAAAAGGAAAGACTTTATGAAATGTTCGGAACAGTTCTTCAGAATGACTTTCTATATGCAGATACGATTGAGGAAAATATATGCTTTGGTCGTGAGATTTCGCATGATGATGTGGTGCATGCTGCAAAAATCGCCCAGGCAGATGACTTTATAAATGCGTTTTCTGACGGATACTCTCATATGCTTTCACCCCATGCTACAAATATTTCAGGCGGGCAGAAGCAACGTATTCTTATAAGCCGTGCACTCGCAAAAAAGCCGCAGATTCTTATTCTTGACGACAGCTCGTCAGCGCTTGACTATAAAACAGATGCATTATTAAGAGCAGCGCTTAAGGAGAATTTACAGGACACCACAGTTGTCACAGTTGCACAGCGTGTCAGCTCGGTAAAGGATTGCGGACTGATTCTTGTGCTTGACGAAGGTAAAATCATAGGGGCAGGAACACACGAATATCTTTTGGAAAATTGCAGTGAGTATCGTGAAATAAGCGACTCCCAGATGGGAGGTGCCTTTGTTGAATAAAAATAAAAAAGTAACAAAAGGTGTTTTTCTCAGACTTTGCAGATATTTGCTTGGTTATTGGTACCTTTTTATTCCTGCAATACTTCTTACACTTATTTCAAATCAGCTTTCGCTGCTCGGACCTAAATATTCAGGCGATGCAATCGATGCAATCGCACATAGCGAGGGTGTCAGGTTTGATGCGGTGTGGTACAATGTTTCAAGAATGCTGTTTTGCTATATGGCAGCGGCAATTATGTCATATCTTCTGGCAGTTCTGATGATACATATAAGCCAACGTATTGTACGCACTATGCGCCGTCAGCTTTTTCAAAAGCTGACAACATTGCCCGTGAGTTATTTTGATACACATCCTACAGGGGATATTATCAGTCATATTTCTTACGATATTGATACGATAAACAGCTCGCTTTCGCATGATCTTGTTCAGGTTATGACAAGTCTGTATACAGTTATAGGCTCGCTTATTTTTATGTGGAATATATCAAAACCGCTTATTGCAGTTCTTGTTATAACACTTCCTGCGGCAATATTATTTACACGCTATCGCTCCAAACGTGTGCGTCCGCTTTTTCATAAACGCTCCAAAAAGCTTGGCGAGCTTAACGGCTATGCAGAGGAAATGCTGTCAGGCTGCCGCAGTATACAAGCATATGCAAGAGAAAATGAGATAGATAGGCGTTTTAATACACGCAATACCGATTCAATGGATGCATATTACAATGCAGACTTTTATGCGTGTACAATGGGACCGTCGGTAGGCTTTATAAATAACCTTTCGATTTCGCTTATTACGATATTGGGCGGTATCCTTTATATGTATTCGCAAAAAGGGATGGCACCTGCCGGAACACTCTTTTTCATAACGCTTGGCGGAGTATCACAGTTTGTTCAGTATTCCCGTAAATTTGCAGGCCCGATAAATGAATTTGCCAATATTCTAAGCGAACTGCAATCGGCATTTTCCGCAGCAGACCGTGTGTTTAAGATAATTGACGAAGAAAGCGAAAAGGCTGACGCTGAAAATGCTCTCGTACTTGATGATACAGACGGTGAAGTTAAACTTGAGGACGTTGTTTTTGCTTATAACGAAAATAAAACAATTCTCAGGAATATATCGTTTGAAGCACATAAAGGAAAAACAATCGCTATCGTAGGTCCGACAGGAGCAGGGAAGACCACAATAATAAATCTACTGATGCGGTTTTATGATGTGACGGACGGAAGTGTTAGTGTAGATGAATGTGATATAAGAAACATCACCCGTGAATCGCTTCGCCGTGCATATACAATGGTGCTTCAGGACACGTGGCTCTTCAGAGGAAGTATTTATGATAACATTGCATACGGAAGAGAAAATGCAACAATGGAGGATGTAAAGAAAGCCGCAAAGGCTGCGAGAATTGACAGCTATATTGAAAGCTTGCCCGACGGATATGACACCTGTCTTACAGATGACGGTGTTAATATTTCAAAAGGTCAGCGACAGCTTATAACCATTGCACGTGCAATGATTTCAAATTCCCAGATGCTGATACTTGACGAGGCGACTTCTAACGTGGATTCACGTACTGAAATAAAGATTCAGGAAGCTATGACAGAGCTTATGCGTGGGCGCACATGTTTTATAATTGCGCACAGACTTTCAACCATACGCAACGCTGATAAAATTCTTGTAATCCAGGACGGCAAAATAACCGAAGAGGGAACTCACGATAGTTTGATGGCAAAAGGCGGTTTTTACAGTGCGTTATACAATTCCCAATTCAACTAAAAAAGAAGGGGATGTAAAAAAAGTC
>JAZRLV010000026.1:0-9364 GCA_045646985.1 Clostridia bacterium
CCTTAATGATTGATTACTTTTTTGTGGTAATTTATTCCTTGTAACACAAATCGAAGATTAATATTAAGATTAATCACCAAAATGGTGAAAGTTATGAAATCACGCAACATTTGCGAAAGAATTACCTTGGGAAGGTATCCCCTTCTTTTGTAACCAAAAGAAGCAAAAGTTCCGGGGTTCCGATTCCCCGGACCCCAAACCGGCCTCGCAGGGGCGATTTCAATATATGAAGTGCCATTTAATATATAAGTGGTCTTTGTTTATAAATTTACTTTGCCTTTATTGTGCCGTCTGCATCGGCAAACCTATTGCCGAGGGAGGGGCAGACTAAAAATTGCCCGTCGGCAGAGGAAATTGTTACGGGCAATTTTTGCCCAAACAGTCAAAGTAGATTTATAAACCCTAAGTTTGTGTTGCAAGTTAGCTAACTTTAGCGATGAAGCTGCGTTTTTCTGCAGTATTATGCGAAATTTCGCCTTTTCAGGCGTGTTCGGATTATTCTCTTTCGGCTAAAGACAAAAATTACAGAAAAACAAAACTTACGCAGTAGAAATGATAGTATCCCTTTATTGCTTCGCCCCTGCGAGGGCGGTTTAGAGGGGCGTGGGGAGAATTCGCAACTCCCCACGCTTTTGGTACTTTTGGCTACCAAAAGTACACAAGTTCCAGCGACTCCGCTGAATTTTTCGCAAATATTGCGGAGAGAATATCATTTTCTTCGTTTGGAAAAACGAATTTTATAATTAATTCACACTTAATCATTTACATAAAGTGGCAACATAATCTTTACTATTGTACCTCTCTGATTCGGGCTTTCTATTTCAATGGTGCCTTCATGGCGCAAAATAATTTCCTTTGCAATAGCAAGACCAAGTCCAGTACCGCCGCTTTGACGGCTGCGTGCTTTATCAACACGGTAAAAACGTTCAAAAATACGTGGCAGGTCACTTTCGGGAATACCAATACCGTTGTCACGGACAGTGATATAAGCTTTAGAAAAGTCGCCGTAGCAGCTTATATCAATTCTTCCGCCGCCGGGAGTATATTTTATTGAGTTAGAGATAATATTTGTTATTACCTGCTCGATTGCGTCAGGCTCACCAAAGCATACGGGGGAGCTCATATTTATATCGAGCTTTATTCTGTGACCGCTGTTTTTTGCAGAGACACTAAGCTTTTCCGTAACGGAGGAAACAAGCTGTGCAAGGTCGAACTTTTTTCTGCGCTCAATCATCTTAGAGCTGTCAAGCTGAGAAAGCGTCAACAAATCCTTTACAAGACGTGTCATGCGGTCGGCTTCATTTTCGATAACATTTATAAAGTGTGAAACGGAATCATTTTCAGTTTCCATATCTGAAATAGTTTCGGCATAGGTTTTTATGGTTGTAAGCGGAGTTCTAAGTTCGTGCGATACATTCGCCACAAATTCTCTGCGTGCGTTATCAAGCATCTGACTGCGTGTGATATCCTGAAATACTACAACCACGCCTGCGGTAAGAGAACGCTCTGTATTAAACGGAGCAAAAAACGCTTTCAGATTTTTACCCTGAAATTCAATCTCACGCTCAATCGTCTCGTCAGAGCTTAAGTAAAGAATGCGGTAAAGTGAAATATTTGCCTCAAGCATATCAAAAAACTCATCAAAGCTTTTTGTCTTATACTCACCCAAAAGATTTTCACCTGCAGGGTTAATGTGTATAAGAGTGCCTGTATTATCATAGGCGGCGACTGCATCTGTCATATGAAGCAGTATCGCCTCAACCTTGTTTTTTTCTGCCTGAATTTCCTCAAGACTGGAGTTGATTTTTGCCGCCATTTCATTAAAGGCTACAGTAAGTCTACCGATTTCATCACGGGAGCGAACTTCGATTTTGTGACCAAAATCACCCTCCGCCATGCTTTCGCTTCGATGCTGAAGCGTTGAAATAGGGGATATAATAGTCCTTGAAAGGAAAAATCCCAGAATGAGACTAATGAGAAGTCCGAAAAGAAGTGCCCAGAATATGTTTATAAACATATTGGTAATGATTTCATTTACTTCTTCCTTGGAGTCGGTAACATATATGATGTAGTTGCCGCCCAAGACGGGGAGGGCGTAGTCCATAAAACGGGAATTCCTGTCGGTCAGCATTCCTTTTTCGCCCGTCATAGCAAGAAGAAGGTTTGACGATGCCTCAAAGCGTGAGCTTGAAGAGGACGAGCCGCCCAAAACATTCAGCGAGCTATCAAGAATATAATAATTTCTGAAAGAATCTATTCCCATTCGTACCGAGTAAACCTTAAGCAGCTCAAGCCCCTTGTCTACCCCGTTTTCCGAGGACAGTGCCCCGTCAAGCTCTGTGATAAGCTCTTTTGTGAAAACATGTGTATCAAGGGAGTTGTTGAAATCGTTATAATAATATGCAGAAATATTTTGCAGCAGAAAAGTACCGACCACAATCATTACGCTTACGGTCAGCAAAAGGAATATCGCTATTATTTTCCACTGAATACTTTTAAACATATTACTCTCTCTTTATCGAAACAAAATACAATTCCGATTTTCATTATTTGTTAAAATAATAACCTACGCCACGTTTGGTCATAATAAAATTAGGAGATGCTGGATTATCCTCAACCTTTTCACGAAGTCGGCGCACAGTTACGTCAACAGTACGTACATCGCCGAAATATTCGTAGCCCCAAACCTTTTCAAGAAGTGTTTCACGGGTGAAAATTTTGCCTGGCTGCATTGCTAAGAATTTTATCAGCTCAAACTCACGCAGTGTAAGGTCGATAACGCTGCCGCTTTTAGAAACCTCATAGCGTGAGGGATTAATAGTAAGGTTTTCAAATGTGATAAGCTCACCCTCAGAACTGCTTTGCACATCTGACACTGTGCGGCGTATGTTTGCCTTGACACGTGCCAAAAGCTCACGCACGGAAAAAGGCTTGGTAATGTAGTCATCTGCACCCAGCTCAAGCCCGAGCACCTTATCAACCTCTTCATCACGTGCGGTAAGCATAATTATCGGAGTGGAATGCTTTTCACGGATTTTTTTACATACCTCAAACCCGTCCATCTTGGGAAGCATTACGTCAAGAAGTATAAGGTCGGGCTTCTCACTCACCGCAAGGCGCAAGCCTTCCTCTCCATCGTAAGCGGCCAGCACTCTGTAACCGGATTTTGTAAGATTAAACTTTAATATTTCAACAATAGGTGCTTCATCATCTACAACCAAAATAAGCTTATCCATTGTGTGTACCTCCGTTCTGTTATACAATATATTTTATAGCATTTTTTTGTTTATGTCAATAAACACGGGGAGGATTTTAAGGGATTGGCAGTAAAAAATGACATTTAGATTACAAATGTGCCCATGATATTGTAAATTAATCAAAAAAGATGTATTATAATAAGTAGGAATTTGGGAAAGGCTGTGATTATTATGAAACTCCCTTGGGATAAAAAATATATTTGCTGGGCACTGACGGCGTTTTTGACAATCGCCGCAGCTATACTTTTTTTCATGATGCTCAACAACTGGGAAATAGTGAGAGGGGTATTAAAGCTTGTTTTTAAGAGTCTGCGCCCTATTACTTATGGTCTTATAATGGCATACTTACTTAATCCTCTTGTAAATGCGATTGAGCACAGTGTTGTTTATCCTCTTTCAAAATCTGTATTTAAGAAAAGGAAAAGACATATTGCGCCTGTGTCAAGGGGTGTTTCAATCTTTGCTGCATGGTGTGTTACGGTAATTCTTTTATTTGCTTTGACAGCGCTCGTTGTGCCGCAACTTTACAGCAGTATAGAGTCGCTTATACTTCAGATTCCTTCACACACTGAAAGAGCTCTTAGGTGGGGAAGCAGTCTGCTTAAGGAAAATCCAGAAATACTTGAATTTCTCAATAAGTCACTGACAGGCTTTTCAACTAACCTTACTGAAATTGCAAAAAAGATTGAGGAGATTCTTCCTAACATCAATGTTGTTATAGTTCGTCTGTCAAGCAGTCTTTATGATGCTGCTGTACTGATTTTAAATCTTCTTGTCGGTGTTATTGTATCTGTATATATTCTTAAGGATAAGGAAAAATTTGCAGCCCAGATTAAAAAGCTTCTCTACAGCACAATGTCTACAGAAAGGGCAAACAAAACCATAGTTCTTGGCCGTCTTACACATGATAAATTCGGTAACTTTATTACGGGAAAAATATTTGACTCGATTATTATAGGAATGCTGTGTTTTGTAATACTGACAATCTTTAACGTGCCCTACAGCGCCCTTGTAAGTGTAATAGTAGGTGTTACAAATGTAATTCCGTTCTTCGGTCCGTTTATAGGTGCAATTCCCAGTGCAATTCTGATTCTTTTTGCAGACCCGATTAAATGTCTTACATTTATAGTAATAATTATCATACTTCAGCAGTTTGACGGAAATATTTTAGGTCCCAAAATTCTGGGCAGCACAACGGGTGTGTCAAGCTTTTGGGTTATCTTTTCAATCCTTGTCGGAAGCGGCTTGTTCGGAGTATGGGGAATGGTATGTGCAGTGCCGATGTTTGCCGTTATATACACACTTATAAAGGATGGTTGCAGTAAATCACTGCGAAAAAAAGGAATAGATTATTCGTCTGAAACCTTTGAGAGTATTGACCACATAGATGAAAGGACAAGCGCTCCCATATGGTTTGACAGGGAGGAAGGATAATGCAGGAACTGTTATCAAAGCTTTTGACATATGTTTTTGTAGTTATAATTTATCTGTTCATTTATGTAATTATAAGAATGATATTTCTTGATATCCGTGCTATGTACAGGAAAAAAACAGGTGGGCTGGCAGATGCATATCTGAAGCTGATAAACCTCAGGCAAGAGCTTGATTTTCCTGTAGATGAAAGCTATGAAATCTCCGAAAATGAAGTTATCGGCAGAGGGAAAAAGTGCGATATCAGTATAGCTGACAGATATCTTTCAACAAAAAACAGCAGAATATTCAAATCCTCGGGAAAGTTTTATCTTGAGGATTTGGATAGTACAAACGGTACTTATCTTAATGGTAAGCCACTTAAGGATAAGGCGGTAGAGCTGCTCGACGGTGATAAAATTTCCGTAGGCAGAACACGTTTTTTGTTTGTTCTTCCATTAAAGGGTGAGTGATTATGAACAGAAATAATCAGGGATTTAAGCCCTTGCTGCTGCTTATAGCGGTAAATGTTTTAGGGATGATTCTCATAATGATAAAAGGCGAAGAAGCTTTCGGCGATATGATACAGCTTTGCTTGGTTATGTGTGTGCTTAGTGTTGCGGCATATGCTCTGATTTATTTTTGTAAGCTTGGCGATGTATACTTGTTTGTAATAATATCTATGCTTTCATCTGTAGGTATTATTATGCAATCAAGGATAGAAAGTGCAAATGGAATCAGACAAATGAAGCTGTATCTTTTAGGCGTGGGCTTCTTTTTTGTAACAATGCTTTTTTACAGACTTTTGCATAAGCAGTTGAAAAGACTTACAGTTGCTTATTTTTCAATTTCAATGCTGCTTTTTGTTTTAACTGCAATTTTCGGTACAGTACGCTACGGCTCCAAAAACTGGATTGTGTTAGGCGGGGTATCAATTCAGCCCAGTGAATTTATAAGAATCTTCTTTGTATTGTCTCTTGCAGCTGTGCTTACTAATGCCAATGCGGGGCTAAAAAAGGACAAGCATAAAGGAAAAACAGCGCTGTCGGTTGACGAAAAAAATCTTAAACGTATGCGCCTTATGCTTGCGGCAGGAATTTCGTATATAAATGCTTTTTGTCTTTTCCTTCAAAGAGAATGGGGTATTGCGCTTTTGTTCTTTGCGATATATCTTGCATTTTTGTATATCTACGGGGAAAGTAAGCTGTTTTTCAGTGCGAATGTTCTGATGGTGCTTGCGGCAGGAATTTTCGGCGTGAAATTCATGAGTCATATTCAGGTAAGGGTTGCAACATGGCTTGACCCGTTTGCTGATGTTACGGGAAAAGGCTATCAGATTGCCCAATCTCTATTTGCGATTGGTGAGGGCGGCTTTGCCGGCAGAGGAATAGGAAACGGAAGTCCCTATTTCATTCCCGTTGTAAGCTCCGACTTTATATTTTCAGCAATATGCGAGGAAATGGGTGTGCTGGGCGGTACGGCGATAATTATGCTTTTCTTTGTGCTTGTGTACAGAGGGTTTAAAATTGCGCTAAGCTCTACAAATGAATTTAATAAGGCTGTAAGTGTCGGCCTTAGTGTAATGCTCGGTGTGCAGACCTTTATAATAGTAGGCGGTGTTATAAAGCTTATTCCGCTTACGGGAATAACACTTCCGTTCATAAGCTATGGCGGAAGCAGTATGATTTCAACCTTTATAGTTTTAGGCATACTTCAGGCGATAAGCGGTATGAAGGGGGAGGTCACCGATGAAATTGAATAAACGGATAATAACTGTTATGGCGGCAGTTCTCCTGCTCTTTCTTATAATAGTAGTTTATCTTACGTATTTTACACTTTTTAATGCATCAGAGATAATTAACTCAAGCTATAATCAGCGCTCGTGGGAAAAGGAACAGCGGATTTTGCGTGGAACAATATACGACAGAAGCGGCGCTGTGCTTGCAAAGAGCGAGGATGCAGAAAAAGGACAAAAAAGAGTCTATCCCCAAGGTGAGCTTTATGCCCATACTATTGGCTACAACAGCCGTAATTATGGAAAAACAGGGATTGAGCTTAAGTTTAACAATTACCTTTTAAAGACGCAGTCTGTTATAGATGTACTGCGCAGAGAATCTGAAAATAAAGGCTTTTCAAATGGTGCCAATCTTAGTCTTACATTGGATAACGATATGACAAAGCTTGCCGCACAGCTTTTAGGAAAAGACAACGGAAGTGTTGTTGCAATAAATCCCATAACGGGCGAGGTATACTGCTTGTATTCAAATCCCACCTTTGACCCTAATGAGGAAAAGCTGGCAGAAAACTGGGACTCTCTTACAGAGAGTGACAATGCGCCATTTCTTTCAAGAGCTACGCAAGGGTTATATGCGCCGGGCTCTACATTCAAGGTGGTTTCAGCTGCGGCGGGAATAGCGGCAGGGTATGAAGATTATACCACCGATGATACAGGCACAACCAAAGTCGGGGGTAAGGAATTTAAAAATGCCTCTAAAAAAGCATATGGTGAAATAGGCATGAAGGAGGCAATTCAGTATTCCAGTAATGTGTATTTTACAGAGCTTTCAAAAAAAATCGGAAACGATATTTTTAAAGAAACTGCACAAAGGTTTCATATTATGCAGAAGATACCTTTTGATATAGAAACAAAAAGCGCATCTCTTGATTTTGACAGCCTTGACAGTGCGTACCTTGCAGCCGTGTCAATGGGACAGGGCGATTTACAGGTGACACCGCTTCATATGGCACTTGCTGCCTGTGCTGTGGCAAATAACGGCGTGATTATGCAGCCGTATATGGTGGAAAAGGCATATTACGATAACGGTGATACGCTCTACAGGGCGGAGGAAAAGGTGTTATCAACAGCTTGTGACGAGGAAACGGCGCAGAAAATAACTGAATATATGAAAGCGTGTGTTGAAAACGGCACGGGAAGAAGTGCCCGTGTATCCGGAATGGGTGTTGCGGGAAAGACAGGAACTGCCGAAAACGAAAGAAAAGGTAAAGACCATGCGTGGTTTATAGGCTTTGCCCCTGCGGATAATCCGCAGATAGCAGTATGTGTTATGAAAGAATATTCAGGACGTGGCGGCGGCTCTGTTTGCGCCCCCATTGCAGGAAAAATAATAAATTATGCGCTTAAAAACGGATTGATTATTGACTAAAGGAGGATTTATATGAAAAAACTTGTTTTAATACTCTCAGCTCTATGTATAAGCTTAATCGCATCGCTGAGTGCGAGTGCGAAAACAGTTGATATTATAATTCCCGATTATGATGTTGTTATTGAAAACAGCTCCATATACTATAAGGATTCACTTTATCCTATGATTTCGTATAAGGATATTACGTATTTTCCCATGACATGGGATTACTGTAATGCGCTTAGCCTTGTAACCTCGTATACAGAGGAAAAGGGCTTGTGGATTGCGTATGTTGAGGGGGTAGACGGACAGCTCCCCATATATGAAACTACTTCCAATAAAAAGAAAAATACTGCCGTTATCCCTGAATATCCGATATTTGTAAACGGCAGAAAAATCGATAATTTAAACGAGGAATATCCTCTGCTTAATTTCAGGGGTGTTACGTATTTTCCTATGACATGGTACTGGGCAAACGAGGAATTTCGGTGGATTACAAATTGGGAGAATAATGTATTTTCCCTTTCAACAGGAAGAAGCACGCCATTTTCTTACTACCTTGAAGAGAAAAATGATGACCATGCCCTGATTCGTAAAACAGTTTACGGCGGAAACAGCTCGGCGGATAACAGAGATTATTTCTATAAACTGGATTATGAAAGCGGACAGCTTATCCCTACAGAAGATCCGCAAAACGAAGAAGAGTACAGAGAAAGCACCGAGGTTGAAGTGGAAATAGCAGACGGACGTGTAGTTTGCGAAGGGAAAACACTCGAAGAGCTGATGTGTCTCAGCAATGGAGAAGCTACAGTAGAGGACTTGTCCTACACAAGTATGTGGGTTGAAGATTTTGACGGTATAAAGATTTACAACTTCAGCACAGAATACGGAAATGCACCTGCGCCGTATACTGCCTTTGAAAAGCATTCATATGCTAAGATAGGCGATAATTTCGTCTTTATCGGAAGAAATCATTATATAGAAAAAGTGATAAAGACGGGGAATAATATCTATATAAATGCACGGAGACATACGGGCTGGAAAGGTGTACATTTTGACAGCCTGAGATTGTACTGCATAAATGAGTATAACACAGTATATCTTGTGAATGAGGAATATCCCGATTACGGCAGTATGAGTATGCTTGGTGAAAAGGACGGAAAGCTTTATCTTAAATGCACATGGCAACAGGAAGGACCGCTTTTCGGTAATCCGCAGATTTCAGCGATGAATGACGGATATTTCATATATGACGGACAGACGCTTACAAAAATTGCACCGTATGTATATACGAATATGACCATTATGACACCGGACGGTAAGATATACGGAATTATAACGTGGAAAGACGAGATAAGAAGAATATATTAAAAAGGAATGTAAAAACAAGTCAGAACCGCAATGCGAAATGCGAAGTGTAAAATGCGAAATTAAGGAAGGTTTTCGTTTTCGCGAAAACCCACATCCATTCCGAATTTCGAACTTCGAATTTCGAATTAAAGATTCCCCTGATTTCAATAATCTTGAACAAGAAATAAAATAATAAAAACCGAG
>JAZRLV010000027.1:0-11180 GCA_045646985.1 Clostridia bacterium
AGAGATGAATAAACATCAATACCCTCAAGACCTGCTTCTCCGGGATAAATGATATCACCGTTTTGGGGAGTAACGGTAAGCGCTTCTGTAAGGTAGAGTGCATTCTCTGCAGTGTTAAAGCCGCATACCTTTGCGCTTTCATAAGCACCTGCACTCTTAATCTGGATCTGTGCCCCTACAAGTCGCACGCTGTCCTCCTCAGCAAGTGTTTCATTTACACTAAGCTTGTAAAGCGAGCCTGTTCCGCAGCCGCTTGTTGCACTGCCGTCAGTATCAAGCACAGTATATTCATTGACACTAAGAGCTCTTGATTCTGCGCAAAGGTCCTCTGCGTGGAAAATCTTTGCTTCACTCGATTCAACAAATCTGACATTTTCAATCTTTCCGATTTCTCCCTGATAAATGCCTTCGGGGTCAGAATATGTCTTTACGTTCACCCACTTGGGGTCACTCATAAGGTCATACGCTGTATCAGGATGAATGATTCCCACATAAGAGCCGTTAATGGTCTCTGCGTTCATTTTCTTAAGATAGCGTACTGCACGTCTTACAGCATCAACAGTGAGGTAATGATTACCGCTTTCCTTTCCGCCTGTAAGACGGTTTCTTGATGCAACCTGTCCCTCTGAAAACTGAACGTTTGTACCGCCTGAAAGCACCTCACGTGTTATAGTGTCAAGTGTTCTTCCTGCCTGACCGCCCAAAAGCTTTGTCGCCTGAACAAGATTGTTGTCAATAGCTGTCAGCATAAGAATATCTGAAAGCTCGATAAATCCGCCGTACTGCTTCACTTCTGCGCTGACAACACCCATATCAAGCTTCTGTCCGTTAGGTGTTACACCCTCGGCAAGCGGAGTAGTCATTTTGGGAAGCGGATCGTACTTACGAAATTCAATAGTCTTGCCGTTTCCCTTAGGAATAGGACACTTCTGCCCGAACTGGTCATGTACCAGCTTAGGCTCTGCCATATCTACAAGATAATCAGAGTAATATGTTCTCATTTCGTTTGATAGGCCGCCGCCCTCACCATAAGGTGTCATGGCGCCTGTATGGGCATTTGCAATGCCGCTTGTCGTATTCACGACATTTCCCGCAGCAAAATGCTGCAAATTAAATTTATACATTATTTTTTCTCCCTCCATTTATTGGTAATTAAAATTCAATTTTTTCTCCCTTTGCAGCTCTCTTTGCAAGCTCTGCTCTTTCCTTCTTTGTAAGCTTTGAAATATCGCTTGAAAGAAGGATTCCGCCTGTGGGTGCGCTCCCGTTTTCTACAGGGCGGTTACCCTTTGAACGAATAGATTCCACAACCATTTTCTCTGCATTTTTTGAATTATTATCCAAAATTGCATCAATATTTACAACCTCGTATGCGTTTTTAACACTAACGCCCGCTTTAATCAGCCTGCAAAATTCTTCGTTCTTAAGCTGCGCTTCAAAATCAAAATCAGGATATGCCTTCTTTGTTTCTTCTGCCTGGGCTTTGAGCTTTTCTCTGCGGCTTTTTAAAAGTGCTTTGTGTGCTTCTTCCTCACGCATTCTTTTAAGGTAATTATTCTGTGCAATAAGTCTGCGCAAAAGCTCGTTATTTCTTTCTTTTTCAAGTTGTGCTGTAGTGTTCATCTGTGTATCAATCATCCTTTCAAGTTTTTCTGTGTCCTCATCCTCTATGTTGAACTTTTCCATAAGCATACGGACAATTCTTGCATTCTTCTGGGCTTCTTCCTTCATACTTTTCACCTCCTTAATTCTTTGGCTGATAATTTTATGTACTTTTTTGGCAAATTCTTCTTTGTATTTGCCCTTTATAAGCCTTTCAAATTCAGCCTCTTTATTTTGCGTGCTTTCGGCGTCAAAGCTGTTTTCTCCGCCCGTTTGCGACGTGCCGAGTGTCGCTTCCTTTTCGGCATCTATACTATCCTTCGGCTCTGCAGCTGCCTTAGTGAGTATAATCTCCTCTTTAATTTTCTTCATTAAAATCATTCCTTTCCTGTATTTTTGTTATAAGCTCTCTAAGCTTTACTTCTATCGAATTTTTTCCCTCAAAATCCATTAGCTCAAGTGCACTTAGTGCCTGAAATGCATTTTGCGGGTCGAAAAATCCTATCCTGAATAATTCCTTTGCCATTTCGTTTTGCGAAAGACGGCTGTAAGGACTTTTTTTCTGCGTTTTTACAGAAATATCAAATACCGGCTTACGTGTCTGAGAATGGTTTTCTCTTATATTAGCATTGCTGTAATCGGCAAAGCTGTAACCTCCGTCAATATTACTTATTCTGAAAGAGCGCCTTTCCGTATAGAACTGACGAATCAGCTCTATGCACAGATAATTTATCAGCGTAAACGCACGATAAGTCGTTTTGAGCATATCTCTGCTGACCTTGTTTCCCGCTTCCTGAAGTGCCGCTATTGCAGATGCCGCCGTAACACCATTTGCCACATTACCTCTGCTGAAATCACTGTTGGAGCTGGTTTCCTTCATTTCTTCAATTTTCATTTTCAATATGCTGATTGCAGATGCGGGAAGCTGTGCTACACCTATGGGGCGTAAGCGTTCTTCATTTATATCTCCCTCGACATGTACAATCGGCTTTGACCAATCAAGGAACTCTGCCTCATTGATACCTGCGCTAATCTTTGCAAAATATCTGGGTTTTGATGCCATAAGTGCGTTTTCGAGGATTGCATCATTGAGCTTGTCTATAAACATCTGCGGATTTTTCGTCACCGCAACAAAGCCAAAGCCTGACGGTGTTCCCTCCTCAGGGAAAAGGCAGTCCAGCACAACGGGATATTCCCCATGGTCATACCAACCGCTCTGTGAATATTCCTCCAAATTTTCTGATGCAAAAAGAACAGTATCTCCCACAAATTTGCAATAGTGAAGCAACGTTCTTCCGTCTTTATTTCTCACCTTGTAATACCAATCCACAACAAGGACTTTTTTGCTTGTATCCACACTGTCATCATATATGTACTGCTTTATATCGATTGCACTGCCCGGGATTTTTCCACGCAGAAAGGGATACTCGCTTTCAAGGACGTCTAAATCCCTCAAATCTACTATAAATAAATTACGGCTTCGCTGAATATCTGTTATTCCCGGCTCCCAGAAAATATTAAGCAAATCAATTTTCTTTATCTGAATATCTCCAAGACCGTTTTCCAACTCGCTGTTCCAGAAAACTCCATATGCACAGCATCCGTGCTTAAGCTTGTACCACCAGTTATTGGAGTAAATTTCTTCAAAATTGTTGTGCTCCATGATGGAGGGAAGAATTCCTGAAAGCTTTTTTGCTTCCTTTTCATCGCCCTCCTCTCTCGGCAGTACGCTTGCCTCGGGAAAGCTATCCATCGCATCAGCATGCTTATTTATAAGAGTATTAAAAAGCCATGCACTGACACTTTCTTTTTTGTCGGAGCTTTTATTTCCTCTTTGATAATCTGTGTGACGCATCTTCCACCATTGCTCATCCTCAACAATTCTTGCTTCAAGATTTGCCTTACCATTTTTATAGTCACGCAAAATCTGCGATGCCATTGCAATTTCTGCCTCACCTATTTTTCGCTTTTTACTAAAATCCTCTTTTTCTCTTCTTAGCAAAACTTTATTCAAATTCACTTTTATCTTCATCTCCCTCTATTTGTGGCAACATTACCACGCCAGTCTCACTTCGATTCCCCTCTTTGTCACTTCCTGATTGTTTTCCCTCTGCTATGCGCATTTTTCTCTCCTCCAAAGGAGTTGCTATTCCATACATTACTCTCTTTATTTCCTCAAGTGTCTGTAGCGCTTTTAGTGCGTTGTTAAGGGATTTCATATCCACCTTGCCAAAAATTTTCTCGTCAGTTATAACACTTCCGTCAGCATCCTTGTCCTTTACCACATACCTTTGGAACTGCTTTTTGTCGCTTACGGCATCATCCAGCACATCAGACAGCTTATTTGCAATATCAATTTCCTTTGCAAGCTTCATCGCCGCAATATCTGCCGCTTTATCAGCACATTTCTCCATAACACTGCCCAAGTATTCACGCCTTGCCTCATTCCAGCGTTCTATCTGATAATGCCTGTAAAGCGTGTTTGGGTTAATGGCATACTTTTTTGCAAGTGCGGCTGCTGATATATCCGAGGTGACAAATTCTGTTTTCAGGGCATTCCAATCATATTTTTTCATTTCATCACCCTTTTATTGTGTAAAAGTTGTATTGCTCGCAAACAGAAGTACTAAGCGGGTCATACATATGCACCTCGCATTTTTTCTGCGGTGGGTTTATCGGGCGTGCCATCGCAACGTAACGCACCTCATCATAAATATGGTCCTCTGCCTGTGTGTCAATATCCTCAACATCACTCTGGCTGTATACCAGAGCAGGCAGTGTACGTATAAAGTGCTTACAGCTTGAAAATATATATAGCATCGGAACGCCGTTTTCATCAAATGCGAGCCTGTTATGAATCTGCATTTTCCCGGCTAAGCGTGTATTGTCACCTTTTTCAAAATACACACCCTCCCTCTCCATCATAGCACCAACACTTTCTCCACGACTTTCATCAAATATTGAGGGGTCAGCTATCCCGTTTATGTATCTGCCTTTTAGATTTATATCCTCTTTTTCGATACCTTTTATTTTGCGTGCAATCTGGGAGGGCTCCCACCTTACCCCCTCATTCGGCGTTCCTGTGCATCCGTAAAGTTCTCTTATCCGATAAAGCCTGTCATCATGGTCAACAGCGTACCAGCCTACCGAAAACGGCCTTGAATAGCCAAAGTCAAAGCCACGATATATCTTCCACGACGAAGGAATTCTGAAAGGCTCTATTACGTGCGTATTCTTTCTTGTTATATATCCGTCGGGGTTATTTCTCCACTCTGTAAACACCTGTCCTGAAAAGCTGTCCCAATCCCCGTACAGCAGTGCTTTTTTCTCATTTTCAGGAAGTGCTGCAAGCCGTGTTATATATTCGGGGTCGTTTTTCATAAGTATTTTGTTATCAAACACACTCGACGGCACAAATATTCTGCTTCTTTTTCGCATTTCGCTCTTTCCATCGGGAAAAATTATCTTTACATCATCATATATCGGTGTCATAGGGGGCGCAGGTGTAATAAAGCGTTCCTTCACCCACCCGTGACCGATTCCTCCGGGGTTTGCCTGCGCCCTGATATAACAGCGTGTTCCATCGCCGTTTGGTCTGTTACGACTGAAAAGATAGCTGTATTCGTCCCACGTAAAATGTGTCAGCTCATCAAAATCAATAAAATCATATCTTTTACCCTGGTAATTCGTTCTGTCCTTTGTATGCTGCATTGCCCCGAAATAAATCTTGGCACCTGTTGGGAAAGTCCAGCAGTGCTTCTGCTCGTTGTATTTTGCATCGGGAAATGCCGGAGAATAAATTTCACGGCTTCTGTCGATAAGCTCTGAAAGCTGCGGATAAGTCTTTCTTAATATCAATCCTCTGTAATGAGGGATATGTACCTGTCTTAACGCCTCAGCTATCGCACAGTCACTTTTTCCACCGCCTGCCGCACCTCCGTATAAAGCCTCGTTTTCCTTTCTTTGCATAAACACACGCTGTCTTGGCTGCGGAGTCCATATTACATTCATATATTTTCCTCGCACAGCTTAAGAATATAGTTTCCCGAAGCATCACGGCTTGCGTGCAAACGATATTTTCCCAAGGCTTCTCTTACATCGTTTTGCGAAAGCGTTCTGATTCCGCCCTGCTCCTTTACAAGCAGCGAAATATTTGCCGCTGCACAGTCAAGCAGCTGTCTTAATGCTTCATTCTCCTCTGTAAGCTCACAAATTTTCTTTTTGTCATTTGCTATGCGTCTTTCGTAGCGCTTTAGTTCCTTATCCATTACGCCTCTTCCTTCCTGTCATAATAATTTTCCATACAATGCGCAATAGCACACTTTTTCCAATTAACAGGATTTGCACAATAACATTCTAAATACTCTTTTCTTGCTTCTCTGTCAGGAAATTTTATAGTGGCACATTCGCAACTAAGTCTGAGATACTCGTTTCTTTTGAAAAACGGGCACTGTATTATCATCGGCATCTTCTCTCACCTGCACTTTCTTTTGTATATAAGTAACTCATATATTTTCCGTAGCTCATTCCTTTTTCATGCGCTTCCTGCTGCAATCTTGTAAGGTCCTCATACGGCGGCTTTTTATAATTTATATATGGTGCATATCCGCACTTTTTCCGCCGCCTGCAAAAATCACTACACGTTTTTCTTCGCATTGAAATTTCAGGAATTCTACGACCGCACACAACACAAAATTTAACTTCGTTCTCCATAATCTTTCTCCTTGTGTAAGTTTTTTCTTTGCTTTTCTTACGTCTTACGTAAGTCAGTATAATGCATGCTTTTTCAAAAGTCAATACGTTTTGTGTAAAATTTTAAAAATTTTCTTGCATTTTAGGTAAGTTAGTGATATACTGCTTTCAGATAACCAAAACGAAACCATTAAAAAACTTTATTTTAGGGCTATTTCGTTATCTATCTGAAAGGTGCTGATATATATGAAACTTCATGAAAGAATAAAGGAACGCCGTCTCTCACTTGGCATGACACTTCTTGACGTGGCAAACGCTCTGGGTGTAAAGGAAGCGACAGTTCAGCGGTATGAAAGCGGTGAAATAAAAAATCCCAAGCACGATACTGTGCTTGAGCTGGCAAAAATATTCCGTTGTACCCCCGCCTACTTGATGGGGTGGGAGGAGGATAGTCTTCCGCAGTCTGTTATGTATATTGGAAAGAAAAAGCTTCCCCTCCTTGGTGAAATAGCCGCAGGTGAGCCGATTTTTGCAGATGAAGAAATTGAATACTACTCGCCCGGGGAGGATAGCGGTGCAGATTTCTGTCTTAGAGTACATGGTGACTCAATGAGTGGTGTGGGCATTAAAGATGGCGACATTGTTTTTATCCGCAAACAGGACTGTGTTGATGAGGGCGATATCGCCGCAGTTTTGGTAGATGATGAAGCAACACTTAAGCGTGTATACAGGAGCGAGGATTCTGTAACACTGGTGTCTGAAAATCCTAAATACAAGCCAATGGTTTACACCAAAAAACAGTGCCGTAATATTCGTATTTTGGGTAAAGCGGTATCATTTACAACAAGATTATAACTACCAAAAGAAGGGGCGGATATTATCCGCCCGCAACAAAGCCGTATTTCTACAGGAGCTTTCTCCTTAGAAATACGGCTTTTATTATGTGCTTTTAATATACCTCTATACTTCTAATCTTATCAAACAGTGTCTTTAGCTGTTCCACAGAAAGATTGGGGCATCTTGTATGCCTCTTTGCCAATTCGTCTGTATAGTCAGATAACATATATGCCCTGTACTTTTTATCCTGAACGTGTGTGACAAGCGGTAACATATCGTATTTTTCAACATATGCTTTCCCGTTTTCCTTGGTGATTGTCACATCTGCCATTGCGCCTAATATTTTCTCTTTTCCGCTTTGGTTTGAAACAAAGTTTCCGAGGGAATAAAATACCACTGAGTGATTCCCGTTTTCACAAATGTGCTCTGCAACTGGCTGTACAACGTGCGGATGAGTACCGATGATTACATCTGCGCCAAGCGCTGTCAGAAACTCTACATCTTCTTTTTGCGATGATGTCGGCACATGTGTATACTCTGTCCCAAAATGCAAAAACACAACGGTTATATCTGCGCTTTTCTCCGCTTTTTGTAAAAGCTGTGCATTAAGCTCCCCCTTGTCAATAATGTTTACAAGATACTGCTTGTCGGCAGGCAATCTGTAACCATTAAGCCCGTAGGTAAAGTTTAGCATTGCTATTTTAAGTCCATCCTTTTCCCAGATGTCAACGGTCTGCTGCTTTTCCCTACTACCGTTTATGCCCAGTACCTTGACATCTTTTTGCGACCAAAATCCCATCGTATGCAAAAGAGCATCATAGCCTTTGTCATAAGTATGATTAGTGGCGTGTGTAACAAGATTGAATCCTGCTTTAATAACACTTTCCCCAACCTCGGGCGGGGTGCCGAATGCCGGATAGCCGCTAAGTGCCGCAACAGAATCAACAAATATTGTTTCCTGATTTATCGCTGCGATATCAGCATCGTCTATATACGGCGTAATATTTTCGTACAAGGCGTCAAAATTAAACCCGTTCTCCGTTTTGCAGGAATTATATATTGGAGAATGAATAAGATTATCCCCTACCGCTTTTATATTAACCGACACCTTTTCTGGCGGCAAACTATCTTGAGATTGCGTCTTTCCGACCGGTGTATTCTTTGCCGGGATGAGCAGCACTACCACAAGTGCAGCAATCGATGCTATAAGAATACTTCCAGTTAAAATAAGCTTCTTACTTTTCGTCATACGCCTTTCTTATCCTCTCAATCGAGCGTTCTTTTCCAATTACCTGCTGAATACACCATATGTCAGGAGAATTTGTTCTTCCCGTAATCGCTACACGGATAACACCGCTTACGTCACCAACGTGCCCTTTGTAGCTTTCGGGATTTTTCTTGTAAAGCTTTGGCTGCGGAGCATACCCAAGCTCCTCGCCTATAGAGCGCACCTTTGAAAACCATGTGCTCTGGTCGTCGCTGTGGTCGTAGCTTTCCATATATTTTTCAAGAATAATCTTCCTATCCTCGTCGGATACGTTCTGCGGATATTCGTCCTCACGCTTAAACAGCTCATCAAAGAAAAAGCTGTAAAAGTGCTTTGACTGCTTCCAGTGGCTGATATCCTTTCTGGGCTTTTCTCCCCCTCTGCCTATACCAATCATTCCCAATGAGAATTCCTTGTCACGTGTGAGCAATTCATAATACTCGCTGTCACATTCCTTTGCCCACTCGGTTATATAGTCATATACAGTATCAGAATCAAGTGTTGCAAGGTAATTTTTGCTGACATCGTTAAGCTTGTCTATGTCAAACAGTGAGCCGCTGACTCCCATTTTCTTTGTAGAAAACGGAAATTCTGTTACAGGCGCAGACGGGTTATCCATTCTCCACTGCTCAAAGTTTGAGTTAAGCACTGTCATAAGATATTCCCATACAGCACCCGGGAGATAACCCTCACTCTTATAATAATCAAGCGACAGCTCGGGGTCTTTACGCTTGCTGAGCTTACGCTTAATGCCATTATCAATTTTCATCAGCTGTGCAGTGTGGCAGTAAACGGGCTTTTCCCAACCCATTGTATCAAAAAGCTGAACGTGTATCGGGAGTGTAGCAAGCCATTCTTCCCCTCTCACAACGTGTGTCGTTCTCATAAGGTGGTCATCAATCACGTGTGCAAAATGATATGTGGGAATACCATCGGATTTTAAAAGAACAATGTCCTGGTCATTCTGCGGCATTGTCAGCTCGCCACGAATTCCGTCCTCCACGCTGAAGGTTTTCCCTTCATTTTCAGGCGCACGGAAACGAAGAACAAAGCTCTTCCCCTCGTCTATATTTTTCTTCGCCTCGTCAACTGTAATATTTCTGTGCACCGCCCATTTTCCGTAGTAGCCGAAATTCTCCTTAAGCTCGGTCTGCTTTTCACGCATTGCACTAAGCTCCTCTTCGGTACAGAAGCAAGGATAAGCAAGTCCTCTTTCTACAAGATGTTTTGCAAAGGTCTGATAAATTTCTGCTCTCTGTCGCTGTCTGTAAGGGCCGTATGCGCCCTTTTCGCCGTCAGAAAGTGCACCTTCGTCAAATTCAACACCGAAATAGCGCAGTGTATTGATAACAACATCAACTGCACCCTCAACCTCTCTCTTGTTATCAGTGTCCTCTATTCTTAAATAGAACACGCCGTCACTAAGATGTGCTAGTCTTTCATCTGTTATTGCCCCGAACAGATTTCCCAAATGTATAAATCCTGTCGGACTGGGACCAAGTCTTGTAACCTTTGCCCCCTCGGGAAGATTTCTCTTTGGATAAAGTTCCTCATAATACTCGGGTGTTTTATCAATATTTGGGAACAGAAGTTGTGCCATTTTTTTGTTTTCCATAATATAAGTTTCCTTTCAATCAAAATATCCTCTGTAATGAACTGTGGGCGCATCGGGGATAAGCTTTGTGCATATATCAATAAAATAATCATCCGTCATCGATGCAATGAAATCCGTAACAATATCATCTGCGCTGTTTTCCTCCAGATAGCTTCCTGCATTGTAATAGTTACGACGTGTATTAATGTATTGTATATGATGTCGATGTAATATGCTTTCCTCGTTACCCATATCCTTAAGCAGTCTTTCGTAAAGCATCTCAAACATAGGTTTAAGGCAGCTTTCATACTGTTCATTCACTATTTGCGACATATAAATTTTCTCCATATTATCGCTTTTTTCTTTCCGTAAGGCATCGAAATATTCATCGTCCATCTGTACATAACCCTTACCGAAGCTGTTTTCGACAATGTTGACTATAAAATTATTTATCGTATATGAGTTATAGCTGCCGTCATATGTAAATTCCATTCCTGCACGCTGTGCATCCTGACGGTCTTTTCCTATATACGCAATTATATCACTTACACGGACAACGCAGCCCTCAAGGGTTGAGGGAATAAGCTTTTTTATGTTATCTCTGTCAATATAGCACCCTTCGACCTTTTTGTCAAATTCCTCAAAGCCTGAAAGCTTTGACGGGCGGTATTCCTTAAGCTCCAATTCTCCGTTATGACACAATATTCCGTCAAGCGTATCAAGACTTATGTTAAGATTAAAAATTTTATCAAGTACCCGCACACTGTGAACATTATGGTTAAAATAACGTCCTGTACGGCTGTGATATATATCATTTAACAGCTTTTCGCCTGCATGACCAAACGGGGTATGCCCTATATCATGTCCAAGAGCGATTGCCTCAATCAAATCAAGGTCAAGTCCTAAAAGTCTGCCGATATTTCTTGCAATTCTTGACACCAACTGGACGTGCAGCGCACGGCGTGTTATATCGTCGTCCTTATAAAAGGAAAACACCTGTGTTTTATCTGTATATCTATTGTAAAACGGGTGGTGAAGAATTTTTTCTATATCACGCACATAGCACGGCCGCCATAATTTTGCATGGTCACGTGTTTCGTCCCGTCTTATTACGTCTTTAACCTCAAGGTGGAGGGATGATGCAACCTCCTTTGCCTTTTCTTCTGAAAGCTGCAAGTAATTATTCCT
>JAZRLV010000028.1:0-2906 GCA_045646985.1 Clostridia bacterium
TGAATGTTACTTCTTTTGAGCCCTTACGCTATTTAATTTTCAAGGTTCCATACGCTCTCCAAATTTGGCGAGCTTGTTTATTATACATCGCATTTATCACTTTGTCAACACCTTTTTTAAACTTTTTTCAGTTTTTTTCGATGTTTAGCTTTTTGTGACGTTTTTTGCGACAACGTCAGTTATCTTAGCACATTTCCCCCTACATTGTCAATACCTTTTTTAAAGTTTTTTGAAAATGGGCATTATACACAAATAATAGTTGAAATATATAAAAGAAAATGTTATAATTAGATGATTTTATGTCGCAGAAAAATACAGGCGACGGATTGGAGATTTTATATGAATAATCAAAAAGACTTCAAGCCTTATATACCTGCTGACAAGATAACACCCGAAATTACAGTTACTTCTATTATTATGGGTATTATTCTTGCAGTGGTATTCGGCGCAGCAAATGCTTATCTCGGTCTTAGGGTTGGTATGACGGTTTCCGCATCTATCCCCGCCGCAGTTATAGCAATGGGAGTTATTCGTGTAATTATGCGAAAGAACTCTATATTAGAAAGTAATGTTGTACAGACTATCGGTTCTGCCGGAGAATCTTTGGCAGCAGGCGCAATATTTACTCTTCCGGCATTGTTCCTGTGGGCTGCTGAGGGTAAAATGGACAAGCCCGGGATGCTTGAAATTACAATTATCGCTCTTTTAGGTGGATTACTCGGCGTATTCTTTATGGTACCGCTGCGTAATGCCCTTATCGTAAAAGAGCATGGCATTCTCCCCTATCCTGAAGGAACTGCATGTGCAGAGGTACTTCTTGCAGGCGAAGAAGGCGGTGCAAATGCTTCAACTGTTTTTGCAGGAATGGGATTTGCCGCACTGTTTAAATTCATTATTGATGGTCTTAGGGCAGTTCCAGGTGAAATTTCACTTAAATTCAAGGGTTATGCAGGTGAAATCGGTACACAGATATATCCCGCTGTAATGAGCGTTGGTTACATCTGCGGTCCCAGAATTTCTTCCTATATGTTTGCAGGCGGTGTACTCAGCTGGATGGTTCTTATTCCTATGATAGTACTTTTCGGAAGTGAGCTTGTTCTTTATCCCGGAAACACACCTATTGGAGAAATGTTTGCAAGCGGCGGCGCAAGCGCAATCTGGGGAAGCTACATCAGATATATCGGTGCAGGTGCACTTGCCGCAGGCGGTATAATCAGCCTTATAAAATCACTTCCTCTTATAATACGTACATTCAATGATGCACTTAAGAGTATGTCGGTCGATAAAAATGTTCAGATAACACGTACCTCTGACGATCTCAATATAAAGGTAGTACTTCTTGCAATCGCAATTCTTACACTTCTTGTATGGATTGTTCCGCAGATTCCTGTAACATTACCCGGTGCAATTATTGTAGTTGTATTTGGTTTCTTCTTTGCTACAGTATCATCACGTATGGTTGGACTTGTAGGAAGCAGTAACAACCCCGTATCCGGTATGGCTATTGCAACACTGCTTTTTGCAACTCTTATTCTTAAGGCTACAGGCGATGGCGGCGTTCACGGAATGCAGGGGGCTATCGCAATCGGCTCAATCATCTGTATTATTGCAGCAATTTCAGGTGATACCTCACAGGACCTTAAGACAGGATATCTTCTGGGTGCAACGCCTAAGAAGCAGCAGCTTTCAGAAATACTTGGCGTAGTTGCTTCTGCATTTGCAATCGGCGGTACACTTTACCTTCTTGACAGTGCGTGGGGCTTTGGCTCACAGGAGCTTGCTGCACCTCAGGCAACACTTATGAAGATGATTATCGAGGGTGTTATGAACGCAAATCTTCCCTGGGGACTTGTACTGATTGGTGTATGTATTGCAGTAGTTGTTGAAATTGTAGGTATTCCCGTTCTTCCTTTTGCAATCGGTGTATATCTCCCTGTACAGCTTAATGCATGCATTATGGTTGGTGGTCTTATTCGTTTATTTATGGACAGAGCGAAGAAGGAAGAAAAAGAAAAGACCGCTATTGTAAACGATGGCATTCTTTTCTGTAGTGGTATGATTGCGGGCGAAGGCATTGTTGGTATACTCCTTGCACTTTTGGCAGTATTCGGACTTGATAAGGCAATCGATATATCAGGTAAGCTTGGACTTTCCACAGGTGTTTCCTCTATTGCAGGACTTATAGTGTTTGCACTTGTTATTCTTTCAGTTTTTAAGTTCTCGCTGTGGAAAAAGAGAAATAAATAATCATGAAAAAAGAAATATCAGAAAATTATCTTGAACGTTGTCCTGTGCGCAGTCCTCTTTTTAAATGGACTCAAGACGACGAAGGGAAGGTAACTCTTGAAATTGAAAACACCGGTTTTTTCAACAGAGTTGCTCAAAAGCTTTTCGGCAAACCGAGGATATCATATGTTCATCTCGATAAAACAGGAAGCTTTGTATGGCCGTTAATTGACGGCGAAAAAAGCATTCTTACACTTGGAGAATATGTTCACGAAAAATTCGGTGAAGATGCCGAGCCGCTTTACGAAAGGCTGGCAAAATTCTTTCAGATACTTGAGAGTTATGGTTTTATCAGTTATAAGGATTGATATGTTTAATTTCTAAAACTGCATATTTACAAAAAAAAACGAAAAGTTCTTAAAAAAATACAATAAATGACTTGCATTCCGCCATTTTTATGAGTAAAGTGAACTCTAGACGATTATTGACTACGTACAGAAAAAAGAGGTGCTATTGTGAGCAAACATTCCGAAAATACCGGCTTAAATATGGGAGTAAAATCCTTTGTTACAGCCGTTGTTGTAATTTTTGTTTTAATGATACTTACTTATGGATTGACGTTTATGATACCGGGCGGAGGCATTCCTTTTTGGAAATGGGCATTATCACCAATTTTGGTG
>JAZRLV010000029.1:0-4143 GCA_045646985.1 Clostridia bacterium
GAATAGAGCATATTGATTTCTCCTTGTACATGGTTTCTCGACAATTCCATTTTACAAGAAATTTTCAATATGCTCTACTATTTTTTTATTCTTTTTTGTAAAGCTCTATTGATTGGTTACCCCAATAGATATTATAGAGCCAATAATTTTGCTACACCCCCGTTTTGTTTTACATTACGTTAGTACACATATGATGTGGGATTAATCACTATATCACCCTGCCACAGTTCAAAATGAAGGTGCGGCTTTTCACGGCTTTCGATTGAAGCGCTGTCACCAACCTTTGCGATAGCTTGTCCTTTTTTAACCTTATCCCCTTCTTTAACCTTTATCTTTGATTGAAGATTTTTATAGACACTTTTTAAATTTCCGCTGTGTTCAATTTCAACAGTATATCCCCACAGCTTGTCCTTGTATACCCTTTTTACGATTCCGTCCCATGCGCTTGTTACAGCTGTATCTTTTTCTGCTTCATAATCCACACCTGTATGGGCACGCCAGTCGCCCATAGTTTCTGAATATACAGCGGTCTGCGAATAATCCTTAAGCACATTTGTTCCACAAGGGAAAAGCATTCTTTCAGGCGGGGCATCGCTTTGCTCTTCTTTCTTTTTTGTTGTTTTTGCCGGAGCCTCCGCTTGTGTATCCACAACACCCTCTGCCGTGCTTGATGCCTGATTTATTTCCTCCTGCACCTTATGGGGGAGCAATACTGCTCCATTATATATCTGCGACATAGTATGATTCTCCGCCTTATCCCGAAGTGCAGTAGCACGTCCTATCAGAAAGCTAAGCAGAAATACCGACACTATTATTGCTATAATAAATATTGTACGGGTTTTTTTCATAAAAGCAACACCTCTCGTTACTATTATTCCCTGTTTTTTCTTGTTTAAACCTTTCAAGGACGACAAGTTGAAAGGATAAGAATTTATCAAATATAAGGCGCAATTAGTTCGATTCTTCGATGACTTTAAACTCCTTCAATTTCTGTACCGCTGTAATAATGCGTAAGAATCTGTTTGTAATTAAAGCCCTCTTTTGCCATAGTATTTGCACCATACTGGCTCATTCCAACCCCGTGCCCGTAGCCCGTAACCTCAAAGCTAACACTTTTTTCATCTGCATTTATCTTAAAACAGCTGCTTCTAAGATTAAACATAGTTCGTATGTCCTTACCCTTGAAGCTTTCACCGCCTATAATTATACTTTTTACGCTTCCGCCCTCACTTATCTGGATATCACCAATATCGTCAGGGGATTCTACTACTGCATTTTTGTTTTCAGAAAGTATTTTTTCTTTAAATTCGTCAAACGATACTACAACCGAGGAATAAAAGTTAGGTGCATTCTCCTCCCCGTGACTTTCAACGCTTACAAGATATGGTACATCCCCGCCCCACACGTCAGCAGAATTTTCAGTTCTTCCGCCGCCTGACTGTGAATGAAAAACCGCAAGTGCCACCTCTCCTTTATAGGTGATGACCTCTCCGCTTGTCGAATTTACGGCGTCAGCTATTTTTTCTGTATACAGCTGCGCTTTTTCTTTCCATTGCGATTGTGCCTCCTCCTTTGTTTTATATGCCTTGCAATGCGCAAAATCTGTACATACTGCCGCATCAGGATGGTCCCCTGATTGGTTTTTTATGCGGTATATGGCATAGCTTCTTGCGGCAACTGCCTGTGCCCTGAGTGCTTCTTTTTCAAACTCTGCTGGCATTTCAGCACTTACTACTCCGCACAAATATTCCTCAAGCGGCATTGTCTTTACTTTGTTTTCGTCAGTAAAAAATACACTTATTTCACGTGAGCTTTTCATTTCACTTTCACCTTTTTGGGGAGCGTTATGTATATTCATAATAAAAAACACACTAAGCGGCAAAACAAGTGCCGTCATAATACAAAAAAACATAAAAATTGCAATATTTTTCATCAAGGCTGCACCTCCCCTGTATAAATTATATTTTTTTTGCAATAGAAATAGAACTTTTTATTGAAATTAAAGGCAATTAATGGTATAATGATTGTTAATTAGTTTTTGGAGTTGATATAAATGCAAAATAACGATGCATTATTTAAAAAGCTTTGCAATCTCTCAAAGGATGTCTATTCAATAGATTCAGAGCTTTATAACAAATACAGTGTAAAGAGGGGACTTCGCAATTCTAACGGCAGTGGTGTGCTTGTAGGTCTTACAAAGGTCGGCGACGTTCACGGTTACGTTCTTGACGAGGGCGAGAAAATGGCTGATGAAGGTATTCTTCGTTACAGAGGAATAAACGTCACCGATATTGTAAAGGGCTGCGAAAAGGGTGACCGTTACGGTTTTGAAGAAATTGTATATCTTCTTTTGTTCGGCATGCTTCCTACCGAGTCTGAGCTTTCAGAGTTTTCCCAGTATTTAGGCAAAATGCGTAAGCTGCCGCCCAACTTTACTGAGGATATGATTCTTAAAGCACCCAGCAGCAATATTATGAACAAGCTGGCAAGAAGCGTTCTTGCAAGCTATTCCTATGACGAAAATCCTGACGAGGTATCTGTAGAAAATGTTCTTCGGCAGTCTTTTGAGCTTATTGCACGTTTCCCCGGAATGATTGCCCATGCATATCAGGCAAAATCCCACTATTACGACGGGAAAAGTCTTATTCTTCATGCCCCACGTGAGGATATGTCTACCGCTGAAAACTTTCTGTATATGATGCGCCCTAACAACGAATTCACACAGACTGAAGCGCATCTTCTGGACTTGGCGCTCATACTGCATGCAGAGCACGGCGGCGGTAACAACTCTACATTCACGACACATGTTCTTTCTTCTTCGGGCACTGATACCTACAGTGCGATTGCCGCTGCTATAGGCTCGCTCAAGGGACCTAAACACGGCGGTGCAAATGAAAAAGTTATAGGTATGATTGATGACTTTAAAGCCAATATTACAGATATAACCGATGAAAAGCAGATTCGTGAGCATATTATTAAGCTTTACCGCAGAGAGTCTTATGACCGCAGCGGTCTTGTATATGGTGTAGGTCATGCCATCTATACTAAGAGCGATCCCCGTGCAGTTCTTCTGCGCAAAAGCGCCGGGGAGCTTGCAAAGGAAAAGCATATGGAGGACGAGCTTCATATGTATGACCTTATCGCCAAAAATGCTATTGAGCTGTTTACTGAGATTACAGGAAAAGAAAAGGACCTTGCAATAAATGTTGACTTTTACAGCGGCTTTGTTTATAAGATGCTTAACATTCCGCCTGAGGTTTATACACCTATATTTGCAATGAGCCGTATTGCAGGCTGGTGTGCACATCGTCTTGAGGAGATTATGGTTTCTGACAGAATTATCCGCCCTGCATACAAAAACGTATATAAGAAAAAAGATTATATTGATATTGAAAGCAGATAACAGAAACGGAGGTATCTTTCATGCAAGAGGGTTACTCAAATTTTATTCATGATATTATTGATGACGATTTGGCAGCAGGTCGTGAGACGGGTGTTCACACACGTTTCCCTCCTGAGCCTAACGGATATCTTCATATCGGCAGTGCGAAAGCAATATGGATAAATTCCAGTACAGCAAAAAAATATAACGGACTTTTTAATCTGCGTTATGACGATACTAATCCCGTAAAAGAAGACGATGAATTTGTAAAAGCTATTGAGGCTGACCTTCACTGGCTTGGTGCAGACCCGACAGGCGGTATCTTCTACGGCAGTGACTATTTTGATAAGTGCTATGACTTTGCGTGCAAGCTTATCCGTGACGGCAAGGCTTTTGTATGCGACCTTACTCAGGAGGAAATGGCGCTGTATCGTGGAACACTGACAGAGCCCGGTAAGGAAAGCCCCTACAGAAACCGTAGTGTTGAAGAAAACCTTGATTTGTTTGAACGCATGAAAAACGGTGAGTTTGAAAACGGTCAGCGCACACTGCGTGCAAAGATTGATATGTCCTCCCCAAACATGAATATGCGTGACCCCGTTATATACCGCATACTTCATATGAATCACCACCGTCAGGGTAACAAATGGTGCATATATCCGATGTACGACTTTGCACACCCCATTCAGGACGCACTGGAGGGAATTACACATTCTCTTTGTTCTATAGAGTTTGAAAATCATCGTCCGCTTTACAACTGG
>JAZRLV010000030.1:0-5666 GCA_045646985.1 Clostridia bacterium
CCCCGGGAATATCGCAGTCTGCAATAAATACTTTTACAGTACCTTTTGGTATCATATTAATCATTCCTTTAAAAATATAGGACTGTAAAAACTTGTTTTTACAGTCCCTTTAATTATTGTGCAATAATCGTATTAGCCAATTCTACTGCTGCTTCATACCCTGCAAGCTGGTTTTTCAACTGGTCCTTACGGGGATAGTAGCGCATAAAAATATAATGGTCTTTTAAATCTATTCCCAAATCGTTAAAAAACTTACACTCGGAAACAGCTACTCCGTAGCCTTTGCCGTGTGCGGAAAAGATTGCATCATCAGAAACTTCTGCGCTCAGCCAGTCTGCAAGGGGTGCAAATACACAATCCTCGGCATCCTCACCCTGATAGCGTTGAGCGTTTTCCTTGTCAAGAATGAAAAGATATGTTTCATCCTCCGCAAAGGCAAGCTGAAGCTTTGTATTCATTGCCATTGCATATTCTGCATCAGCTAAATCCATTGATATATGAAGCGGAGAAAAAGAGACGGAGGTTTCTCCGTTTTCGTCAACGTCTTTACAAAGAGGAGAAAGTCCCTCTTCTATTTTTTGCGAGGTTTCCTCTGCAAATGTCATTGGACCTGCATAGGTGAGAGTAAGGTCATATTTCGGAGCTGTAATATTCTGATAGATTGTAATGACAATAAGAAGAACAACAAAAACTGTTGCAATCGTATGCCACTTATAATACATCCAAAAATATTCCCACCAATCGGAGGTGAATTTTTTTGGAACAGTACCATATTTTTCAGCCATCTACATTCATTCCTTTCTTCCGGAGGCAGACAGACGTGCAAGTGACCTTTTAAGCTTTGCCTCTGCAAGGCGATGGTCATAATCACTGCGCTTTGTGTTCTCAAGGGCGTTTTGCGCCTTTTCCTTTGCTTTAAGAGCACGATTGACATCAATATCCTCCGACCATTCAAAGGTTTCAGCGACAACACGCACAACACCGTCTGAAACAGTTATCATACCGCCGGAGCATGCCGCCTTGCGCTCACCCTCTTTAGTGAAAATACGTGCAACGCCTATTGACAGCGGGGCTACGTAGTCCGAGTGGCGTGCAAGAATCCCTACATCACCCTCTGTAGTACGTACAATGATTTTATCTGCATTGCCGTCATATAAAAGACCGTCAGGAGTAACTATCTGTAATTTAAATTCGCTCATAAAATCAACCCTTTTTAGCTTTTTCTACAGCTTCGTCTATCGTTCCGACGAACAGGAAGGCAGATTCAGGCAAATCATCGTGCTTACCCTCAATTATTTCCTTAAAGCCTCTGATTGTTTCCTTAACGGGAACGTATTTTCCCTGCATACCTGTAAACTGCTCTGCAACGGAGAACGGCTGAGAAAGGAAACGCTGTACCTTACGTGCACGGCTAACAGTAAGCTTATCTTCTTCACTAAGTTCGTCCATACCCATAATTGCGATAATATCCTGAAGCTCGTTATAACGCTGAAGAATTTTCTGAACAGCTCTGGCAGTTTCATAATGCTCAATGCCGAGCACATCGGGAGAGAGGATTCTTGATGTTGAATCCAGCGGGTCAACTGCCGGATAAATACCCTGTGAAGCTATCTGACGTGAAAGTACAGTTGTAGCATCAAGGTGAGCAAACGTTGTTGCAGGAGCAGGGTCAGTAAGGTCATCGGCAGGTACATAAACCGCCTGAACAGATGTGATTGAACCCTTTTTGGTTGAGGTAATTCTCTCCTGAAGTGCACCCATTTCTGTTGCCAGTGTAGGCTGATAGCCAACGGCAGAGGGCATACGTCCAAGAAGCGCACTAACCTCACTTCCTGCCTGTGTGAAACGGAATATGTTATCAATAAAGAGCAGTACGTCCTGACCTTCTCTGTCACGGAAATATTCCGCCATTGTAAGACCTGAAAGCGCAACTCTCATTCTTGCTCCCGGCGGCTCATTCATCTGACCGTAAACGAGGGCAGTTTTAGAAATAACGCCTGATTCCTGCATTTCGTTATACAAATCGTTACCTTCACGTGTTCTTTCGCCAACACCTGTAAATACGCTAAGACCGCCGTGCTGCTTGGCAACGTTATTGATAAGCTCCATAATAAGGACTGTCTTACCAACACCGGCACCGCCGAAAAGACCGATTTTACCGCCCTTTGCATAAGGACAGATAAGGTCAACAACCTTAATACCAGTTTCAAGTATTTCGGTAGTGCTTTCCTGTTCATCGTAGCCCGGGGCTTCTCTGTGAATTTCCCATCTTTCAGGGCTTTCGGGAGCAGGCTTATTGTCAACCGGCTCACCAAGAAGGTTAAATATTCTGCCGAGTGTGCATTCACCTACAGGAACGCTGATACCGCTTCCTGTGTCAACGGCGTCCATACCACGTACAAGTCCGTCTGTGGAGCTCATAGCAATGCAACGAACAACATCATCGCCGATGTGCTGTGCAACCTCAACAGTAACCTTTCGTTCTCCTGAAACAATCTCGATAGCATTGAGAAGCTTGGGAAGATTACCGTTTTCAAATTTAATATCAAGGACAGGTCCGGTAACGGAAATTACCTTACCTATGTTTTTTTGTTCCATGGATTATCAATCCTTTCTTGTTTTGGGAGTTTGCACCGGAGTAGATGCAAAATTCGAAGTTCGAAGTTCGAAATTCGAAATTGTGGTGGGTTTTTCTAACAAAAAACCTCCATTTTATATCCCTTTAATATATTTACATCGGATAATTCAAGAAGAAATCCGCAGGATTTCTACCTTCACTTCGCATTCCGCATTCCGCACTTCGCATTAGCTTTGGCTTCCTGCAACAATTTCAGTAAGCTCCTGTGTTATTGCTGCCTGACGTGCACGGTTATATTTAAGACTTAAATCATCAATAATTTCGCCGGCGTTATCAGTAGCTGCCTCCATTGCGCTACGGCGTGCACTAAGCTCTGACGCCAAAGATTCGCAAAGTGCGCCATATATAATTCCGCTTATATAATGCGGCACAATTTTTTCAAAAACTGCCGAAGGAGATGGCTCATAAATAATAAGACTTTTTTTACTTACTGCATTTTCCTCAGGAATAATCGGGAGAATGTCTTTGGAATAAGGGATTTGAGTTAATACATTTACAAAGCCTGTATAATAAATGTCAAGCGAATCAAACTCACCCTTTAAAAAGCCCTCTGCAAGTGCGTGTCCAATGCTGTTGCAGTCGGAAATGCTTACATCAGCTGCAATTTCATACGACGTTGTAAAAAACGTCACGTCCTTTTTGGCAAAGTATTCTACGACCTTTTTTCCTATTGGGAAAATAACATCACCGTTTTTAAAACTCAACGATTTAAAAAGATTATTGTTATAACCACCTGCCAGACCTCTGTCGCCTGCAATAACTATATGACATGCTTTTTTGCCCTCACTCTTTTTCGTAAAAGGGGAGGAGAAGTCACTGTTATTGTTGCTTATATCAGAAAGCGCTGATGAAAGAATTTCAAAGAAAGGCCTGCTTTCCTCAATACGTTCTTTTGCACGGCGCAGCTTGCTTGTTGCAACAAGCTGCATAGCCTTTGTAATCTGGCGGGTGTTTTCAACGCTTTTTATACGGTTTTTAATTGCTTTCATTGAAGGCATCGTATCACCCCTTGCGACTCAGATATTTTTCTACGCACTCTGAAATAGCGGTTTTCATTATTTCTTCAGTTTCCAAAGAAAGCTCGCCTGTTTGGGCAATAGAATCCACAATTTTGGGATAAGTGTTATCAACGTATGAGAACAGCTCACTTTCAAATTCACGGATATCACTTACGGCGATATCTTTAAGATAATCGTGTGTAACCGCATAAATAATGATAACCTGATGCTCTACCTTAACGGGCGCATTTCTGTCCTGTTTAAGCACTTCTACAATTCTTTCACCCTGGTCAAGACGTGTTTTTGTATCACTGTCAAGGTCGCTTCCGAACTGTGCAAACGCCTGAAGCTCACGATACTGTGAATAAGCAAGCTTCAGTGTACCTGATACCTTTTTCATAGCTTTAATCTGTGCATTACCACCAACACGGCTTACGCTGATACCGGGGTTTACAGCCGGCATAACGCCTGAGTGGAAAAGCTCTGTTTCAAGGAATATCTGACCATCGGTAATAGAGATAACGTTTGTAGGAATATATGCCGAAACGTCACCTGCCTGTGTTTCAATAATGGGAAGTGCGGTAAGTGAACCGCCGCCATATTCAGGGGCGAGACGTGCCGCTCTTTCCAAAAGTCTTGAATGCAGATAGAAAACGTCACCGGGGTATGCCTCACGTCCCGGAGGACGGCGGATAAGGAGCGAAAGTGCACGATATGCTACTGCGTGCTTTGACAAATCATCATATACCAAAAGCACATCTTTACCTTTATACATAAAGTATTCGCCCATACTACAGCCTGCATACGGTGCAATGTACTGCATGGGTGCAAGCTCACTGGCAGTTGCGGCAACAACTGTTGTATATTCCATAGCACCATTTTTTTCAAGTGTATCAACCAGCTGTGCAACAGTAGACTTCTTCTGACCTATAGCAACATAGATACAGATTACATCCTTTCCTTTCTGGTTGATGATTGTATCAATACCAATGGTGGATTTACCTGTCTGGCGGTCACCTATAATAAGCTCACGCTGACCACGGCCAATAGGAATCATGGAGTCAATGGCTTTAATTCCCGTCTGAAGCGGAACACTTACAGATTTTCTTTCAATAATACCAGGTGCAGCACATTCAATCGGACGTATTTCTTTAGTACTTATTTCTCCCTTGCCGTCGATAGGCTGACCGAGAGCATTAACAACTCTTCCTATAAGCTCCTCACCTACAGGTACGCTTACGACATTTCCTGTACGCTTTACAATGTCTCCCTCACGTATTTGGGAGTCACTTCCCAATATAACAAGGCTGACAATGCTTTCTTCAAGATTGAGCGCCATTGCCGCCTCGCCGTTTGAAAATTCAACAAGCTCATTGCTCATACAGTTGTCAAGGCCTTTTACTTTTGCAATACCGTCGCCAACCTCTACAACGTAGCCCGTTTCCTTTTGTTCTGTTTTGTTTGAATAGTTCTTTATCTGGTCTTTTATAATTTTGCTGATTTCATCGCTTTTAAGCTGCATTATTTCACCTTCTATTCTAATTGTAGCTAAGTGCTTTGCGCACGGCTTCAAGCCTTGCACGTACACTTGCATCTGTCTGAGAATTTTCTGTTCTCAGAACGATACCTCCGAGCAGAGATTTATCAACCTTTAAATCAAGGACAATTTTCTTTCCCGACTCTTTTTCAAGCTTGGAAACAAGCTTTTCACGAAGCGAATCGCTAAGAGGCACAGCCGTTATGACGGTGACACTTTCAATGTTTCGTTCTTTGTTATAAATTTTTTCATACTGCTTTACACAGTCTTTTAAGAGATGAACGCACTTTTTTTCGCAAAGGATTTTAATGAAGTTAACTACATATTCCTCTGCGCCATTAAATGCTGTATCAATAAGAGAAAGTCTTTCCTCCAGTGAAATAGTGGGGGAGTCAAGAATAACGGCATATTCACGATTCTCAGCCATTACAGAGGAAAGTTGAGAAAGCTCATCCATTACCGCATCTGCTTTCCCTTCTTCGTTGCAAAGCGC
>JAZRLV010000031.1:0-2645 GCA_045646985.1 Clostridia bacterium
GGTTGTTTCCGAAACGTGAATTAAGCAACGATGTAATGTTGGAGGAAGCTACAGACGAAATTACATTTTATTTTTCCGTAACTGTCCCCTATGATAAGGCTGACGAAGGGATATATTACCTGAAAGAAAATTATTCTATAAAAGGTATATATAACGATAAAAAGATAAAACCAATTCTTGATGTTATGGATATAATGAAGTCAAGAAAGCGTTCCGGTGGACAAGGAGATATATTGGTTGGTTTTACAGGTATGAATACTGTAAATATAGAGTTCTGGATAAATGATGATTTTTACAGTTATACTTTTACCGATAGAGATAATATTATCCGCGGACATAAGCCACATACAAGAGATGTAATAAGCGTTACCTTAAATGATGGCGATTTTGAAACGCTGGCTTCATTGATAAAACATTATGGTGAGCTGCAAGAATGATATAAAAAGCACTGCTAAATGCAGTGCTTTTATTTTGCGACAATTTTTTTACCACCTATATATTAATATAATACATAAATAATACGGACAACCATTCAAGGAGAAAAAATGACCAAAGCAGAATTTATACAGGATAAATCAAAACTAACCGTTTTACTGCAGGGAGAAATAGATCATCACGGCGCTCAAAGTATCCGAACGGAAATTGACAGCCGGATTCTTAAATTTATGCCCAAGTTGGTAATTATGGATTTTTCAGGTGTCACATTTATGGATTCGTCAGGCATAGGCCTCGTGCTTGCCCGTTCACGTTTTTGTACTGACTGTGGTGCATCTCTCTATGTAGAAAATGTGGACAGGCAGATGAGCAAAATTTTATCTCTTGCCGGAATCAAAACTATTCAGAATACAACTATTTAACCAGGTGCAATTATGACAAACGAAAATTATTTCAAAATTTCTTTTCCATCCCGTTCAGTCAACGAATCTTTCGCCCGTATGACTGTGGCGGCTTTCTGTATGCAGTTTGACCCTACTATTGAACAACTCAATGATATAAAGACAGCGGTGAGCGAAGCAGTTACAAACTGCGTGGTTCACGCCTACCCCGATAATGTGGGAACAGTGTACATAACAGCTAAATTAAAAAATAACACCCTTACAGTTACAGTAAAGGATAAAGGTATAGGCATACCCGATATACAGCGCGCTATGCAGCCTATGTTTACCACAGATGCAAAAACCGAAAGGGCTGGCCTTGGGTTTGCGGTAATGCAGACTTTTATGGATAAAATAAAAGTTTATTCCAGTATAGGCAAAGGAACAAGAGTTGTTATGACAAAAAATATAGGATAGGTATTATTTATGTCATTGGGACTTAAAGATGTCAGCAGAGAAAAATTTATCGAGGCAAACCTTGGCCTTGTGCACTCCTGTGCAAACAGATTCAGAGGAAAGGGTATAGAATATGAAGAAATGTATGCAGCGGGGTGTATAGGCCTTGTCAAAGCCTATGATGCTTTTGATCATGACAGAGGTGTGCAATTTTCCACTTATGCTGTACCTGTAATCCTGGGCGAAATAAAAAAGCTTTTCCGTGATGGTGGTATGGTAAAAGTGACCCGTAGTGTAAAGGAATTGTCTTTGAAGGTAAACTACGCTCGTGATATATTGCAGAAAAGACTTGGTCAGGAGCCTACATTAAAAGAAATTGCTTTTGAACTGAATGTTCCAGTGGAAGAAATCGCCCAGGCGGTTTCAGCCGCAACTCCGCCTATGTCACTTACTGCAGTTTTTGAAGATGAGGAAGGGCAGACGGAATTTGATATTCCTATAGAAAGTGCAGAAGAAGAACTTACAAATATGATGGGCTTGAAATATGCAATATCCGATTTGAACAGCGAAGAAAAACAAATAATATATTTAAGATTTTTTAAAAGCTATACACAGTCAGTTACAGCTGAAATATTGGGGAAAACACAGGTGCAGATTTCAAGGAAGGAAAGAAAAATAATACAGAAACTGCGAAAACGCTTTATGGAATAATCAGTTTTGAACAAAGTATACAAAAGACTTAACTTTATAAAGTGAGAAACTGATAAAAAGGTAAAACATAATAAAAAAGTGAAAAAAGTACTTGCAAAATTTAAAAGAAGGGTGTAATATATATTTCACCGAGCAAGAGACGGTCAAAACAAAATAAAAACTGAAATAAAAAAGTTAAAAAAGTGTTGACAAAGTCAAAAAGCTGTGGTAATATATAAAAGCTGTCACCGAGAAGGTGGTAGCAGGACCTTGAAAATTAAACAATAGAAAAGAACAAAAGCTTGTGAAGGAATCTAAGAGATTTTTTTGAGAGAGGGAGCTCGACCTCGTAAAAAAGTGAGTGTACACAAGTAATGAAGAACGCAAAGCGTTTAGAACTTGAGATTAACTGCGAGAGCAGTTGATATATAAAGGATTTAACAAAGAGTTTGATCCTGGCTCAGGACGAACGCTGGCGGCGCGCCTAACACATGCAAGTCGAACGGAGTTTGATGGAAAGATTCTTCGGATGATTGAAATTGGACTTAGTGGCGAACGGGTGAGTAACGCGTGAGCAATCTGCCTTAAAGAGGGGGACAACAGTTGGAAACGACTGCTAATACCGCATAAGCCCACACTACCGCATGGTAGAGTGAGAAAAGATTTTATCGCTTTAAGATGAGC
>JAZRLV010000032.1:0-1788 GCA_045646985.1 Clostridia bacterium
CCCCTAATTGTCTTCCTAAGACCGCTTGGCCTCCGACTTCCCGTTGCGCAGAGGTGGAATAGTCCGCATTCAGCGCATCGTATGCCGGAGACTCCAGGGTTTGGAAAAGTCCGGCAAGAAACAGAATCACAGCGGTGGCAAAGGTCAGGGGCAGAATGGCAGCCAGCAGGTAAAAGCTGATGGTCAGAAAGTCAAAGATAATAATAATGTTTTTTCGGCTGAAGCGGTCTGCTAACTTGCCGCCTAAGAGGGCAGCGGGAAAAGAAAGGACAGAGGCGGTAGCGATCAGCAGGGTTGATGTGCCGTCGGACAGCCCCAGTTTTGTTGTCAGGAAAAAGGTAAGCATGGGCCATACAAAAGAGCCCATTGCCGTAACCAGCTTGCCGATAAAGAGGATGTAGATCTCTTTTTTTAATCCGGCATACTGGGAAAACAGTTGCTTCATATCATAACTCCTAAGGATGTGCTTTTTTAAAATAAATGGTGTGGATACCGTTGCCACGGTGGTTTTCCAAGACCTTTATGGTTTGGAAGCCGTAGCTCTGCAGGATCTTAATGTGGGCAAGGTTCGTTGACCAGGTTCTTGTAAAAATATTGACAGCTTCATATTCTGAAAAAAGTCTGTTGTATAATGCTTTCGTCACACCTTTTCCCCTTGCTGTTGGACTTACTACAAGTGTTGATAGATAAATGTTAGGAAGTTCACTTGGGGGAATTTCTGCGCAGGTGTAATTTTCCTTGTAAGAAACAAAGGCGATCAACGCATCGCCTTCAAAGACAGCGGCAAATCTTTGCTCTTTCAGCTCCTCGAAATACTGATGGATGCCATCGGCATTTTGGGTGTTACCGGAAAGCTCCTGCTGGGTGGAGGAACTGCGGGAAGACAAGGGCGGCACAAACTCATTGTCTGCAGCCTCTAACATTTGATATGCATCGTCATATATGCGTTGCTGTTCCTCTTTTTCCAAAATGCGGATTTCCATAAAATACTTCCTTATACACGAAATCTTATTCTTATTTTAGCCTATGAATATCTATAAATCAATCATAATGCAAGAAAAATCCGCCCGGAAAACCCGGGCGGATCGTTTTGACCTATAAATCGAATTACTGATAGCATCCTGTGGTGCAGACAGCAAAAGAGGGTATTATGTAATACTTTTTTGAATGATTTCTAAAATCTCTTTTTCTGCCTCTTTACCATAAGCATATAGTGTAACAGTAACTTTCGTACCATTTTTTAATTTTAATGTGTGGAAGAAACAATCTCCAGAAATGATTTTATCACCTTTATAGAACTTGCTTTCGATAGAACAAATCTCATTCTTATTTATAGCTGTTTTTTTGAATGAGATTTTTCCATTTATATCAGCACCTCTTGGAAAAATAAATGTATCTGTATCTACTATCAAAGCACGGCTTTTATCAGCAAAAAAACAAGCAGCAAATAGAATGCCCATCAAGCCACCAAACATGGTGGAACCAATTTGTAATCCTATATTGGGAATATCAACGATAATGAAAATAATCCCAACTACGAAGAATATAACACAGATTAAAGTCAAAATTGCTAACCACTTTGTTGCTGTAGAGGTGTATCTTTTCATTTCGTTCACTCCTTTTTTTATATTATAGCGCACTTTGAAGTGAAATGCAATGTTAGTAAAAATCCCCACCGATTGCTCGGTGGGGATTTTGTTGGTTTAATTAGCCCTTGATGGCAGCCTGTGGTGCAAAGAAGTAAAGGGGGAAAATTCTGTTTTTCGTTATTTATGAACGTACATTCTT
>JAZRLV010000033.1:0-46303 GCA_045646985.1 Clostridia bacterium
GCCATTAAATGCTGTATCAATAAGAGAAAGTCTTTCCTCCAGTGAAATAGTGGGGGAGTCAAGAATAACGGCATATTCACTATTCTGACTCATTACAGAGGAAAGTTGAGAAAGCTCCTCCATTATTACATCTGCTTTCCCTTCCTCATTGCAAAGTGCAAAAAGAGCCTGGGCATATGTTAAAGAAAATGAATTCATTTTTCTTCACCGGAGCTGTTTATAAACTCCTCAACAAGCCTTTCATAATCACTTTCATTAATATCCTTTTCTATAACCTTTTCGGCTACAGAAACTGCAATGGATGCGATATCGCTCTTTATTTCATTTACAGCAGCCTTTTTTTCACGTTCAATTTCTTTTTGTGCCTTTGAGAGTGCTGCGGCGGCCTTACTCTGTGCTTCGGAAACAATTTCTTCGCCTTTAAGCGTAGCCTCACGTGTGGCGTCCTTCATAATGCGTGCAGCCTCCTCTTTTGCAGCGGAAAGCTTCTGTGTATAATCCTTTTCAAGATTTTCGGCATTCTGCTGTGCAGTTTCTGCCTGTTTGTACATGGTGCTTACTTCTTTTTCACGCTCTGCAAGCATTTTTGTGACAGGCTTGAAAAGGAGCTTTTTCATAATGAGAACAAGGATAATAAGGTTTATCCAAGTAAAAATTATTGTCCAAGTGTCAATAGATACAAAATCCATACATTAACCCCCTTTTGTGATTACTGGGCGGCACTTTACGCCGCCCAACCAAATTTAAAAATTAGATAAGGGGATTAGCAAAGAGAAGAATCATAGCAACAACAAGACCGTAAATACCTGTTGATTCTGCAACTGCACAACCAAAAAGCATTGTTGATGTGATGTCCCCCTTTGCTTCGGGCTGACGGCCAACTGCCTCAGCAGCTTTACCTGCGGCATAACCCTGACCGATACCGGGTCCTATACCTGCGATCATTGCAAGACCTGCTCCTACAGCTGATGCTGCACGGATAATTGCTTCTGTCATTTCCATAATAAATACCTCCAAAATATAAAAATTATAAATTATTATTTGTATTATGCTTCTGCACTTTCATTTGCAGCACCTACGTAAACCATAGTAAGCATTGAAATAATATAAGCCTGTAAAAAGCTTGTAAATACGTCAAAATAAATTGAAAGAACTGCGGGAAGACCTACCTGCAAAATCGGAATAGAACCGATAAACGGAATCCAGCCGATAAGCATTTTGCTTGCCGCTGCGAGTGCCCCGTAAATGAGGGTAGTAATTACAATACCCGACGCAATGTTGCCAAAGTGACGGAATGCCATTGAAATAGGGTTTGCAATCTCACTTATGATGTTAAGCGGAGTTAGCAATACAACAGGCTCTGTAAAGCCTTTAAGCCAACCCAGAACACCTTTGTTTTTAATGTTATAAAACTGTATTAAAAAGAACGCTATAAGGGCGAAACCGATTGTAGTATTAAGGTCGCCCGTAGGGGCTCTTAATCCAACAAGTCCTGAAAGACTGCTTAAAATTGAGTAGGAGAAAAGTGCGCCTATATAGGGAAGAAAAAACATATTATGCGTTCCCATTGTATCACTCAAAATTGCCGAAAGCATTGATACAAGCTTTTCTGCAACAAGCTGTCTTTTCGAGGGGTTACGTACTGAAAGGTTTCTTCCGAGAATGAAACAAATCAGCGTAATAACCGCAATTACTATCCAACCATTGACAATCGTTTCGGTTATGTGTATTCCGCCTAAAATCGGAATTGTAAATATTATTTTTGGTCCGGTAACAGATACGTTCAAGAATTCTCACTCCTTCGGTTAAATAAGGATACTGCAAATACGGCAATTCTTGTAAATACAAGCGGTATTATCGCCGCCCATATGTTTATTGCCTCAATCTTTGCCGCCACAAAAATCATTACTGCCGTTAAAAGAATACGGGAAGAATAGGTGGCGCTCATATATGCTTTTGCACCATTTTCTGATTTTGTAACACTTTTTTTAACGCTGTATGCTAAGTAAAAGAAATTAAGTGACGTAAAAGCACAGCCATATAGTACTCCTATTATAATATCACGTCTTATTGATAAAAATGCCGTAAAAATAATAAATTCAATAAGTCCAAGCAAAAATATCACTGCACTTACTTTAAATGCTTCTTTATATACGGAGTTATTTTTCATTTTTATCCTCCTTGGTTACTTCTTTGTAGAATTTTATAAAGGAAAGTACACCACTTCCAAGTCCAAAAAGAATACCTATGACCATTACAAAATTACCTAAATGAAAGGTTTTCTTCAGCCAAGCGGCAAGCATTATCCAAAGCAGAAAGGATATTACAATACTAAGCCCTAACTGCGAGATGTTTGAAAGAGCAAGAAACATTTCCCTGCGTTGCTTTTTCATAGTTTAAATCATTCCTTTAGAGCCGTAAAGTGATTTTATAACATAGGAAATTGCGTGCAAAAGTACGCAATTTAGCTTGTTTCAAACAAGCGTACCGATCTGCCCCCAAGATTGGGGGTTAGGGGGTTGATGCGTTGAAACGCTTTTTTATAAAAATTTAACTTAGCGTTTACCGATTGTTAAAGAATTAAAGCCACTCAACAGGACGGCAGCTTGTTATTCCGAAATGGTAAAGAATAGCATCTGTAATTCTTCTTGATGCGTTACCATCACCGTAAGGATTAACCGCAATACTCATCTTATGATATTCGTTTTCATCTGTAAGAAGCTGTGATGTAAGAGAATATATAATATCCTCTTCTGTACCTGCAATTTTAACTGTACCTGCTTCTGCTGCTTCGGGGCGCTCTGTTTCACCACGAAGAACCAAAACGGGCTTTCCAAGTGCGGGCGCCTCCTCCTGAAGTCCGCCTGAGTCTGTGAGTATAAGATGCGCCTTATTCATTGCGTTGTGAAGCACATCAACATCAAGCGGGTCAACAAGATGTACACGGGGAATATTTCCGAGTATTGAATAAACAGTTTCACGTACAGCAGGGTTAAGATGAACAGGATATATAACCTCTACATCAGGAAAATCACGTATTATGCGCTGTACAGCCTTGCAGATGTTTTCAAGGGGAGCACCTAAATTTTCTCTGCGGTGTGCTGTCATAAGAATAATTCTCTTTGACATATCAATACCCTCCAAAGGAGTACCCGCAAAGGAGAAATCTCTTTTTATAGTTGTTTTAAATGCGTCTATAACAGTGTTTCCTGTAACGAAAATACTGTCGGGATTTATACCCTCATTAATAAGATTTGCCCTGTTATTTTTTGTCGGAGAAAAATGAAGGTCTGCAATCGCACCTGTAAGACGGCGATTCATTTCTTCGGGAAATGGGAAATATTTGTCATAAGTTCTCAGCCCCGCCTCAACATGGCCTACCTTTATCTGATTGTAATATGCAGCAAGACTTCCTGCAAAGGTTGTGGAAGTGTCGCCATGTACCAATACCAAATCAGGCTTTTCCTGGCGAAAAACCTCTTCAAGCCCTGTAAGAGCCTTTGTTGTAATTCCGGCAAGCGTCTGGCGCTCTGTCATAATGTTAAGGTCAAAATCAGGTTTGATTTCAAAAAGGTCCATAACCATGTCAAGCATCTGTCTGTGCTGTGCGGTAACACATACCTTACAGTCAATAGACGGACGTGATTGCAGCTCATATATAAGCGGAGCCATTTTAATAGCCTCCGGGCGTGTGCCGAATACTGTAAATACCTTAATCATAATATCCTCCTAAATCAGTTGTGTTTGTGTTCTTCTTTATCTGAAAGAAATTCTATAATTCTGGGAGTAAGCCATAAGAAAAGAATAAATCCCAAAATTACTGCAATGAATACCCACCATGATATTGCGCCTGTAGCAATAAGGGCAACTGCCCCGATGCAAAGAATCAGACATAAAATATATATGATAGAAACCGCTTGTTTTTGTGAAAAACCTGCATCAACCAATCTGTGATGAAGATGCCCTCTGTCAGGGGACATGATAGACTCATGGTTACGCAGTCTGGGTATAATTGCAGATGTAGTATCAAAAATCGTAAGTCCTAAAATAAGAATAGGTGCGGCAATGCTTATTACGGCATAGCCTTTAAAAAGTCCCTGTACGGAAACTGTTGAAAGCATAAAGCCAAGGAATAATGCCCCCGTATCTCCCATAAACAGCTTTGCCGGATTAAAATTGTAGGGAAGAAAGCCAAAGCATGCACCTGCAAGTGCACTTGTAACAAATGCTACAGTAGGTTCACCTACAATGATTGCTATAAAGAGAAGTGTCAGTGCTGAAATTGAAGATACACCGCAGGCAAGCCCGTCCAATCCGTCGAGAAGATTGATAGCATTTGTAATTCCGACAATCCATATAACTGTTACAGGTATCGCCAGCCAGCCAAGACCGATATATCCATACTCTGAAATTACCGAAGGAACTTTAATGAAATCTATCTGAACGCCTGCAATTACAGGACAAAGCGCCGCAGCAAGCTGAAAGATAAGCTTGATTTTTGCACTTAGTGCATATATATCATCAAATATTCCTAAGATTACAATAATTGTAGAGCCTACCAGAATACCTGCGATTGCACTCTCGATCTTTGAAAAAAGCAGTGCACTTACAATAAATCCGATATAGATTGCAAGTCCGCCCATACGTGCTGTGGGCTTTTTATGCATACGGCGGTTATCCTTAGGAATATCCACCGCACCGATTTGGAATGCAAGCTTTTTTACAAACGGAGTCAGTGAAAATGTAATAATGAATGCTACAATAAACGCAACAAGTATAGTATTATTCATAAAAATACCTCTTAAATGTACATTACGGAAGAACAAATCCGACTTTTTTCTTTACCTTTGTGAGAGTGCGTCTGCCAACGCTAAAGGCAGCTTCGGCACCTTTTTTGTATACGCTTTCAAGATAATCCTTGTTCTTCATATAGTCATCGTACTTTTTCTGTATCGGGAGCAGATGCTCTGCCACAGCCTCGCCTACACGAAGCTTGAAATCGCCGTAGCCCTTACCTTCGAATTCTTTTACTGCATCTTCAATGCTCATTCCCGTTACAGTAGAGTAAATTGTAAGGAGATTATTTACTCCGTCTTTACCCTCACGGTAGCAAATCTCTGCCTCCGAATCTGTAACTGCACGCTTAACCTTGCGGATAATATCCTCCGGGGGGTCTAAAAGAGCAATGCAGCCGTTGGGGTTAGGGTCGCTCTTTGACATCTTTGCCGTAGGATTCTGAAGACTCATAATCTTTGCACCCGCACTCCTGTCGGGAATATAAGGCTCGGGAACGGTAAATACATCGCCGTAAATAGTATTGAAACGATGCGCAATATCACGTGCAAGCTCCAAATGCTGCTTCTGGTCAACACCTACAGGTACGAGGTCTGTCTGGTAAAGCAGAATATCTGCCGCCATAAGAACAGGGTAGGTGAAAAGTCCTGCGTTAATGTTTTCGGGATGCTTTTGTGATTTATCCTTAAACTGTGTCATACGGTTAAGCTCACCCATCTGTGTGAAACAGTTGAGAATCCACGAAAGCTCTGCATGAAGCGGAACATGGCTTTGAATAAACATAATATTTTTTTCAGCATCCAGTCCGCATGCAAGATACTGTGCTAAAAGTGAAATAGTATTCTTGCGAAGGCGTGCCGCCTCCTGACGAACTGTGATTGCATGCATATCAACAACACTGAAAATACAGTTGTATTCATCCTGAAGCTTTACCCAGTTTTTTAGGGCGCCTAAATAGTTTCCCAAGGTGATAGAATCACTCGATGGCTGTATGCCGGAGAAAATAACTTTCTTATCGTTAATCATAGTGTCTCCTTTAAATTTGAAAAAATTAGAAATATATGAATAAACAAACAAAATTTCTATTATATTCTACCATATTTAGTAGGAGTATGTAAAGGCTTTTTTAAAAAAAGGGGATGTAAAAAAAGTCCAGAACGCAAAAAGGCGATAATTAAAACTGCATATAACCTTAAAAATAGGTTGATTTTGTTGAAAAATCTCATTTTATTCAATTTTTCTTCGTTTTTAAGCCTTTTTGCTACGAACAAACTTCACCTCTCGCTGTATACACATACAGCTTTGGGTAACCCAAACCTACGGTTTGTTCAGTTTGTCCGTTCTGAAGCATTTTTTCCTATCCCCAAAAAAAGGCAGTGTAAAGAAACCGAGTTCTTTCCACTGCCTCAGACTGTCGAAAAAGTCGGTCAACCACAAGCAGAGAATAGAAATAAAGCCTTCCCCTTTGAGGGGAAGGGGGACCGCTTGCGGTGGATGAGGTGTCATATAACAGAAAACTTTCACGGATAAAACGGCTACAAACCGCAGTTTGTAGCCGTTTCTGCTTGTTTTCGCCGAACACGTCCTCTATCGTATCCACATACGCCGACGAGTACGTGTTCGACAAATTTACCTTCCTTTTTCAACGTCTGCCTTTAGCTACTTTTAATTAACAAACTTTGATTCAAACCAGTGTATCATATCATCATACAACGGAATTTCGCACGAAAGTCTGTCTCTTAGTGCATAAATTTCAGTAAGTAATTTTTCACTGTCATTAATTGGTTGTTCAATATAAATTTTATTATTCTTGGTGGAGGTATGGCGCTGCTTGTCAAGAAGCAATTCTTCATACATCTTTTCACCGGGGCGAAGTCCGGAAAATTCAATTTTGATATCCACGTCGGGAACATATCCGCTAAGCTGTATAAGGTTTCGTGCCAAATCAACAATCTTTACAGGCTCGCCCATATCAAGGATAAAGATTTCGCCGCCGTCAGCCATTGCGCCTGCCTGCATTACAAGCTGTGCAGCTTCTGGAATTGTCATAAAGAAGCGGTTAATTTCAGGGTGTGTTACAGTAACGGGACCGCCTTCTTTAATTTGCTTTTTGAAAAGCGGAATTACGCTGCCATTGCTTCCGAGCACATTACCAAAGCGTACTGCTGCATACACAGTTTTACCCTGTTCATTTTTTTGATTGAGGGCAAATTGCTGAACTACCATTTCGGCAATTCGTTTGCTTGTGCCCATTATGTTAGTGGGATTTACTGCCTTATCTGTTGAGATAAGAACAAATCTTTCGGCGCCGTGCTTTTTACACGCTGATGCCACGTTATATGTACCATATACATTGTTTTTAATAGCTTCGTTGGGGCTGTCCTCCATAAGGGGTACATGCTTGTGAGCCGCTGCGTGGAATACAACACGTGGCTTGTAGCTTTCAAAAACTTCATCAAGACGCACGCTGTCACGTACAGAGCCTATGAGAACCTCGAGCTTAAGCTCAGGGTGCTTTTTTCTAAGCTCCATCTGAAGCTCATAAGCGTTATTCTCATAAATATCAAATATAATAAGGCGCTTTGGATTGTATTTTGAAATCTGACGACAAAGCTCGCTTCCGATACTTCCGCCGCCGCCTGTTACCATAACAGTTTTGTTTTCAATGTAACCGAAGATATCTTTTCCGTCAATAAGCTCTTCATCTCTGCCGAGCAGCTCCTGCGGAGTAACCTCACGTAGCTGAGTTATATTGGATTTTCCGCTGACAAGCTCAAAAAGGGAGGGTACAGTAGAGGTTTTAAGCCCCGTTTCACGGCATATTCTCATTATCTTTTGCTGCTCAACAGGAAGATTTGAAGGAATTGCAATTATAATTTCCTGTATATTGTACTCCTTTGCGGCAGAAATAATTTTATCTCTTCCGCCTATAACGGGAACTTCGCTTATAATCATTCCATGCTTGTCTTTATCATCATCTATAGCAACAACTGGATACATTGAAACGTTCTGGCGCATGGTTTTAATAAAGGCAGAGCCGGTGTCACCTGCACCGATTATCATAACACGCGTTTTTTTCGCATTTTCCTTTGCATTTTTTCTTCGTGTCGAAAAATTTCTCAGCATTCTTCCGCAGAAACGTTCAACTGTAAAGCCGAATATGCAGATAAGCGCCATCAGCACATAATCTGAAAAAGTGAAAAGAGCTTCGTTAAGAACGAGAATTCTTGAAAGAAGGTATGCTATCAGCGTCGCACCGGAAATAGAAAAGTACATAACGATATAGCCCATAAAATCAGCATACCGCCACGATGTTGCGTAGCTCCCCGAAAATCCAAGAGTTGAATATATTGCAAGGCAGAATATAACAATCTCCTTGTATTTTCCTGTATATAGCCCAATTACCGACAAATCCAAAGAATTAAGGCGCAAAGCGGTAGAAAGCCATGCTGATGCAAAGATTATGAGGGTATCGAAAAAAACCATCATAAAAACTCTGTGGAAATTGTGCAGCTGCACTGTAGTCGAGTAGCGTTTTGAAAACATTGCCGTCCTCTCCCATTTTATCAAAAGTATTTGTTTAATATTCTAACTCAAATATTAAACATTGTCAAGAATGAAAAAAGGAGCTATAGCAAAATGAATTTCATTTTGCTATAGCCCAGTTTCAATTTTATTTATTTCTTTTTTCTGCTGTCAGAGCTACTTCTCCGCTAAGATACATTGATAAAAGTCCGAGAAGAACCATAATAGAAGAAATATAAACAATAACAGGAATAATCTTGTTATAAATAATATCGCATATCAAAACTGCTGCGTCTCCGCCGATAATAAGTGCTGCTACAAAGCCAAAAAATGTGAGGCCTCCGGTAAAAAGAGTAATCATAATTCCATAACCAAAAATTGTTTTTATAACGGAAGATAGCTTCTTTATTATGCTTTTCATATCTACACCTCCATTAAAGTCCAAGGATGGGAAGCCATCCCATAAGACAAATAACTTCTAATACGAATTGGGCAGCAACCCACCAAAGATTGTTTTTAAACGTTTTTCCGAACTCTGCCTCCGACAATGACATTCCTGCATACATACCAAGACCAAGCGGCGGTGTGATTCCGCACATAACTCCGCATATGCATGGAAGCATGGCAGCGGCAAGGAGAGGATTAACGCCGACAGTTGCTAATGTTGAAATAAATGTCGGACCAAAAATTACAACAAGTGATGAACCGGGAATTACCATGCCGAGGAAGCATGTGAGAATGCAGATAAAAAGTACCATGCCGAATTTATTGAAATTCATTGAAACAATAAAGGCTTCCATTTCTTCTGCAACGTTCATATCCTTAAAGAGTGCTCCTACCATATAACCGATGATACATACCCCGATTGCAGGAGAAATAGATTTAACTCCGTTGACAAACATATCTGCTATTGCAGAAAAAGAAACAGCCTTTTTGTCCTTTGCTATAAGACAAGCATAAAATGAAGAAATACCGGCAATAAAAAGAAGAAGCGAACCGGAAAGAGCCTTCGCACCGCTTGCGCCTAAACGTGCTGTAAAGAAATTATCTTTAAAAGCATAGTCAAATACAAATGGAAGAAGAATTATTACAGGGAGCAAAAGTCCCTGCCATCCCTCTTTAAAAACTTTTTTAAGGTCAGGTAATTCTTCTTTTTTCATAGGTTCAACCTTGTAATATTTACAAAATGCCCATACCATAATAAGTCTTTGCAAAATAAACCAAATTGAAATTCCCCATAATATAATCCAGAACTGTCCCTGCGAAAGATTAAAGGCAGGATAAAGCGCAGTAAAAGCGCCCATTGCTGCCACAATATTTGAAGAGGGGGGGATCATATTTCCCAAATAGCTTGCATTGCTTTCAATATTACCGGCAAGCTCACGGGGAAAGCCTGACTTAATCATTGCAGGAATGGTCAGTGCGCCTGTTGCCATAACATTTCCGGGACCGCTTCCTGAAAGTGCGCCCATAAAGCTTGATGCAATAACTGATACATAGCCGGCTCCACCCCTTATTCTTCCTAAAAGAGAAAGAATAATTGCTACGCACCCGTCAATAACCTTTGTTTTAGTAAGAATTATTGACATGGCGACAAAGGATGTCATTGAATAAATAAGTGATGTGGAAAGTCCTGCGTCTATGTAACTCCACACATTTTTCCATGTGCCGCTTACTGTAAGAAGTACGAGAAAACTAAGTAAGATTGCTTCATAAACAGGTCGTTTAAAAAGTGCAAACCATACTACTACAACAAGCAACAAAATGCCCAGATAGATAAAAGCCTGCGGCATAATAACACCTCCATATTACTAAATCGTTATAAAAATAATTCCATTATGGTTATAATGATAACATGCATAATGACGTTTGTCAACATAAAAATCTAAAAATTCTGTTGCATAGCCCAAAGAAGTGGAGTATAATTGAAGACGAGGTGAATGTATATGAATTCACGGCAACTGCAATATGCGGTGATATTATCTGAAACAAAAAATTTTTCAACAGCGGCAGAAAAACTGAATATATCACAGCCTGCATTCAGCAAGCAAATTATTGCACTTGAAAACGAGCTTCAAATAAAGCTTTTTGACCGAAGTACAAATCCGCTTTCTCTTACGGCGGCAGGGGAGTTTTTCATAGAAAAGGCGAGAGAGCTGCTTTTAAGGGAGGATGTCCTCTTAAAAACTATGGAAAAGTATAAAACAGGAGAAAGAGGAAAGCTTGTAATCGGTGCAGTCCCCTTCCGCAGCTCATATATGATGCCTGTTCTTATAAAAAAGATAAAGGAAAAGTTTCCGTATTTGCAGCTTGAACTACGTGAATACGGGCTTTCTGTATTGAAAGAGGGGCTTTTGAATGGCGAATATGATTTTGCAATCATGAATCTTCCTATAAATGAGCCTCAATTTGACACGATTCCTCTAAAAGAGGATATTCTTGTGCTTGCAGTACCCGACTGTCTTATTCGCTTCGTAGAATCAGATGGGGATAAAATAGTTGACCTTTCTATGGCAAAAGATTTGCCCTATGTTACTGTTGGAAAGGAGCAGGAAATGCGTAAGCTTTTTGATGTGCTTTGTGCAAAGGCGAATATTGAGCCTGATATATATGCCACCGTCACGGGAGTGGCTACCGCATGGGAAATGGTGAAAAGCGGTGTCGCTGCCACCATTATTCCAAAGCAATTTGTACTGGCAAAAGGAGATTGTTCAAAGGTAAAGCTTTTTGAAATAAAAAATACCCCTTACACCCGTCAGAGTGCTGTGGTATTACGGCGCGGTCAGTTTGTGTCAGAGTATGCAAAGTATGCGATAGATGTATTAAAGAGTATGTGAATAGATAAAGCTGAACTGCCACTGGCAGTTCAGCTTTATCTATTCACAATATTTTTCAACTAAATCGTGTCTTATAAGGTCTTTTCCTTCCTTGGAAATTGCCTTTATACGGCTATTTGCAAGGGTGTGCTTTTTCTTGAGAATTTCATAAGTATCGGCTTCTATGCTGATATAAGCAACTCTGTCACCGCTGCCATTGATTTTACCAAATTCGGTGCCTTTTGACTTGAATTGCTTGTAGTCGGAGATAACACCCTCATTGAGAAGCTCATCAAAACCTTCAAGATGGTCAAATGTGCCTTCGTTACAGTAAAGAAATTCATTAACTGTGATTGTTTCAGGAGGGGTAAATTCTTCTACGTGGGGGAGAGCACCTAACGTGAGGTCAACTACTGCCTTGACTACATCAAATCCCGAAATTTTCTTTATCATCAAAAACTTAATTCCTCCGCCTGTTCTTGCGCAAAATTCAACAACAGAAATCCTTTCCCCGTCAGTTATAAGCTGAACAAGCATGGGCGTATTTACAAGACCGAAGGAATCGGCTATTTTTTGCACGGCATCCTTAATCTGAAGCTTAATATCGTCGGATATTTTTGCAGGGATACGGCTTCTGTTAATGACAAACTTGCCGTCTTCGCCAATTTTATACAGGTTTGTAAGACATAGAATATGTGCCTTTCCATTTTCTATGTATGCGTCAACTGTTACCTCGTCACCCTCAACAAATTCCTCTATAATCACATTTTTGCTGCGGCTTATATTTATTGCAATATCAAAAGCTTCCAAAAGGGAATCGGGAGAAGTAACCTTTGTCACACCCCGTGAACTGTAAGCATCCACAGGCTTTACAATAAGCGGGTAACGAAGGTGTTTTATTTTCTCCATATCCAATTTATCCATTATAGCAAATTGAGAGGTGGGAACACCGTTTTGCGCAAAAATCGTTTTCATATATGACTTTTTTGAAACATTTTCTGCTGTTTCAAAATCTATGTAGCAGGGGAGATTCAGCCTTTCGGAAACCTCTGCCACCACCTGAAGTACCTGGTCGGCACAAACAGTTATAAGAAAATCAACCTTCTGCTCCCTTGCAAGATTCTCTATTGCATCAATATCAAGTACAGAAACTTTATAGAATTCATCGGCATATTCTCTTGCACCTACATTTTCATTCATATCTGCAAGAAGCGTGGTTATCCCACGACTTTTAAGTTCTTTTATAAGAGCTATTTGCGGAACACCGCCGCAAAGTACAAGTGCTTTCATAAGTGTTTCACTCCTTTAGTGCTTAAATATATAATACATTTTTTTTATAAAGATGTCAATTCTGTTTATTCACTTTGTGGTTGAAAAATTAATTGACTTTCTATTTTTTTATGATACAATAATTGTGGTGCTTTTTACGTTGTAGCTGTTTTTTGACATACTATTACATTTTATTTGAAATTTATATTGGGATGTGCAAGTATTATGAAAAATTTAGAATTAGGAATAAAGAGGCTTTTTGACATGCTGGGAAGTGTTGTCGTGTTAGTAGTCTTGTCGCCCATACTGTTTGTGTCGGCATTACTGATAACATGTTTTATGCCCGGACCTATATTCTTTTTTCAAGAAAGGGTTGGCAAAAACGGAAAGACATTTAAGATATACAAATTCAGAACTATGAAGGTTGATAGAGAGGCAGAAATGAATTTTGATGTCAGCAAAGACGAGGAAAGACGGACAGTTGTTGGTGATTTTTTAAGACGCTTTAAAATTGACGAGGTAGTACAACTTATTAACGTACTTAAAGGCGATATGAGCATGGTTGGCCCCAGACCTACATTTAAAAGGCAAGCAGACCAGTACAGTGAATTTGAAAAACAAAGATTGGCTATGCGTCCAGGTATGACGGGATTGGCACAAGTAAATGGGAACACGTCTCTCTTGTGGAAAGAAAGAATAATATATGACGTTCAATATGTACATAATTTTTCACTCCTGTTAGATGTTAAAATTTTGTTTAAAACAGTACTTATAGTGTTGTTTGGCGAGAAGAGATTTAAACGAACTCCTATAAAAGATGTTGATATAAATAAAGTTATGATTGAAGAGAGGGTGTAATAATGAAAACAATATTGGTCGGTTCGGTTAAATCAAGCGAGCGTTTATTAAAAGTGATGATAGAGAAAAATATCGATGTCAGAATGGTGTTTTCGCTTGATGAACAATATTCTGAAAATGTATCCGGATATACCCCTATTCATAATCTTGCAGAAGAACACAGCATTCCATATACAAAGTTCAGAAAAATAAATGATGAGGAAAATGTTAAGATTATCAAGGAAATTGAGCCTGATTATATATTCATTGTAGGACTTTCACAACTTGTAAAAAAAGAAATTATTTCATGTGCAAAAAAAGGAGTGGTTGGTTATCACCCAACTCCATTACCGAAATTCAGAGGGCGTGCTGCTACTGTGTGGCAGATATTACTTGGAGTTGAAAAATCAGCTGTTACAATGTTTTTTATAGATGAAGGTATAGACTCGGGAGATATTATATGCCAGGAGGAATATGAAATCGGGGAAAAGGACTATCCGCTAGATGTAGCTAAAAAGACAGAAAAAGCTTCTTTAAAACTTTTTTCCAGAGGACTTGATTTATTACAGAATCCTGATTTTAAGCCAACACCACAAAATGAAGAAGAAGCCACATATCTGTTAAAAAGAACACCGGAAGATGGCAAGATTGATTGGAGTGAATCGGGCGAAAATATAGAAAGATTGATAAGGGCAACTTCAAAACCCTACCCCGGTGCTTTTGCAAGTTATGAAAATAAGTCTGATGTTATTTTTTGGAGAGCTGAATTTATTCCCGAAACTAAATATATTGGTTTTAACGGGCAAATTATATCTGTTGAGAATGATAAAATAAACATTTTATGCAAGGATGGAATTTTACAGGTAACTGACTACACACTTCCTGAAAATGTAAAATTGATAGTGGGTCATAAATTTAAGTAAGGGTGGTATTTTTGAAGATTTTAGTATATGCACCGCATAACGATGATGAGGTGCTCGGAGTTGGAGGGACAATTGCGAAATTGTCAGATGAGGGACATGAGGTTTATATTTGCGAAGTAACACGTGGAAAACAGCAAGAGAACGTCGATAAGCTCAGAGCTGAGGCAAAAACAGCTCATGAAATTTTAGGCGTAAAGGAAACGTTCTTTTTGGATTTGCCGGTGGTTCATCTTAAGAATTTACAGGTAAGTGAGTTGAACAAGAAATTTCTTGATATCACTAAAAAAATATCTCCTGACGTGACATTTATACCTCATAAAGGTGATATGCATATAGACCATTACGAGGTGGCAATGGCTGCAATGGTAGCACTCAGACCGGTAGAAATACCGAATTTGAAAGCTATATATGCATATGAAACATTGTCTGAAACTGAATGGAATATCCCTTCAACAGATAACTTGTTTGTTCCAAATGTTTGGGTTGATATATCTGAATATATAGAAAAAAAGAAAGATGCAATGAAATGCTATTTGTCTCAATTAAGAGAATTTCCAAATCCTCGCTCCTTGAGGGCAATAGAAGCATTGTCTGAATATAGGGGCTCGACCATTTGTAAGAAAAATGCAGAAGCATTCATGCTGATACGCCAAAATGACATTATAGTTTAAAAGCATAGGGAATATATATAGCCTGCATCGGAGTTTGGCTTTTGAAAATTTAAAAATATATAGGTTTGCTTTATAGGTATAGTTTGCAACTATACCTATTTTCGTTGTTGTCATTATTTGAAATTCCTAAACGAGTCTGTGTTGACATTTTTTACTTGTTTCGTTATAATATCTTTATAATACTCTGTAAATATCAAAGGAGAATGGAAAATGCACAAGATTTCTTTAATAGTCCCGGTATATAATGCCGAAAAAACTTTAAAAAGATGCCTTGACAGTATACAAAGTCAAACATTATGTGATTTTGAAGTGCTCCTAATTAACGATGGTTCGAAGGATAGCAGTGAAGCTATTTGTAATGATTATTGTGAAAATGATTCGAGATTTAAGCTTATCAATCAGGAAAACAGCGGACCTTCTTCGGCGAGAAACCGAGGAATAGATGAATCAAAGGCAAAATATCTTGCTTTTGTTGATTCAGACGACTATATAGAGCCGGATATGCTTGAAAAGTTATATAATGCTGCTGAGGAAACAAAGGCGGATTTGACAATGTGCGGATACTACACCGAAAATGAACTTGGAAATAAAAAAGAGTCTGTTTGTAAATTTGGTGCAGGTGTTTACCGTGGTGAAAAGTGCAGGAAGATAGCGGTTGAGTCAATTGATATCGGAATAAGGGGGAATATACGTCCGTATTCATGGATAAGGTTTGTGCGTCGTGAATGTATGGAGAATCCCAAAATGCGATTTGATACAAAAATATACCGAAGCGAGGACTATCTTCTTTGGACACAGGTATTCTTTAAAATTGATTGTCTCTGTCTTATGAGCGATGAATTTCTCTATCACTATGTTGAAAACACAGGCTCAATAACTCATAGACACATAGAAAATTACTGGAAAATGGCAAAGGAAATATATGATAAATTAAAGCTTGAACTGCCTGACGAAAGGGAAGTTTCTCAAAATCTTGCATTTATGCTGATAAGGCGTGCATATATGTCGCTAAAAAATGCGAGTAAGGCAGAGAATGAAGATATCTTTAAAACTGAAATGAGGGAAGTTTTAGGGGACAAGAAACTTAAAAATATTGTCAAAAGTATTGATTTTAATAGGGGAACAAAGGTTTTGAAAGAACGTTATTTGACATTGAAGTTTAATCTTTATTTTTTAATAAAGGCAGAGAACTATCGACGCTACAGAAAGCTGATGAATAAGGGGAGATAAATATGAAAATCGGAATTATAACGTTTCATTTTGCACATAACCAGGGTGCAGTTCTGCAATGCTATGCATTACAATGCTTTTTAAAGAAGCAAGGGTATGATGTAGAGGTTATAAACTATTGCCCGTCATACCATACCAACCGCTATAGCGCCAAAAGAAATCCTTTTATTATGGCAGTAAGCAGCTTGAAAAAAAATAGGAACGCAAAAATTCAAAAGAAGCTTTATCATATGGTACGCTCTTTCGCAAAAGGGATTTATATTTCTATTGCAGGAACATATAAATTGCGTGAGAAGAAATTTGCGGAATTTACAAAGACGCATCTTAATTTGTCAGGAGAGTATAAAACTCTTAAAGCACTTCAAAAAATGCCGCCCGAGTGTGATGCGTATATTTCCGGAAGTGACCAGCTATGGAATCCGGATTTAGTAAATAGTGGTTTTGACAGTGCATATTTTTTGAATTTTGGAGGAAGCAATATTAAAAAGATTACCTATGCCGTCAGCCTTAGAGAAAACTATACACAAGAAGAAAAGGATGAAATAATGACATACTGTAGAAATATAAATGTTATTTCATCACGTGAGAGAAGTGAAACTCTTTATGAACTGCTTGGAGAAAATTACACAGTGTGTGTAGACCCTACCTTGCTGCTTGAAAAAGAAGAATATGCTGATGCAGAAAACGAAATTAAGGAAGCAGAACCGTATATTTTTGTGTATGGCTTTGAATCATCGCACAATATTCTTGAGGCAGTAGATGAAATCTCAAAAAAGACGGGACTTCGTATTATTAATGGTTCCCCGGACAGGGTTATGCTGAATAATGCGATAAAGCTTTGTAATTATGGCCCAGGTGAATTTCTCAGTTACATAAAAAATGCTGATTTTGTAATAACAAATTCCTTTCATGGAACGGCATTTTCGCTTATTTATAATAAACAATTTGTTACGGTAGCACATACGACACGAGGAAGAAGAATGACAGAGCTGCTTGAAAAAGTTGGACTTTCGGAAAGAATCTGGAAAGAGAAGAATGATGAATGGAAAAAAGAAATTGACTATGCTGAGGTAGAGCAAAAACGCAATGCCTTAAAGCAACAATCTGCGGAGTACCTTAATAAAAGTCTGAAATGAGGGGATTGTTATGCCGGAATTATATAATAAAGAAAATCCGTCACAATGCTGTGGATGTAGTGCCTGTTTTGCACAGTGCCCAATGAAAGCAATAGAAATGGTGAGGGACGGGGAAGGCTTCTTGTACCCTTTGGTTGACAAAGAAAAATGTATAGAGTGTAACGCCTGCGTACGGGTTTGTCCATTGAAATCCGGTGACAACCCCGTGAAAAATGAAGAGACAAAAACATTTATCGCACTTAAAAACAAAGAAGAAGAAACAATCCTTTCCAGTTCATCTGGAGGTGCTTTTTCTGCAATTTCTGATTACATATTGAATCAAGGTGGGGTTGTTTACGGTGTGGTTTTTGATGAAAAGCTACGAGCCGTACATGCACGAGCCGACAATAAAAAAGAACGAAATAAAATGCGTGTTTCAAAGTATCTGCAAAGTGACTTAATGGATACCTTCAGGAGGGTGAAGGAAGATGCAGACAATGGTATAAAGGTTCTTTTTACAGGAACGCCCTGTCAGGTTGAGGGACTTAAAAAATATCTAAAAAGAGATTATGAAAACCTTTTTTTAGCAGATGTAATTTGCCATGGGACACCAAGTCCCTTGATGTTTGCCGAACATATCAAGAATATTGAAAAAACCAGGAGGAAAAAGGTAGTAAGCTACAAATGTAGGTCTAAGGTTTATGGATGGCACCGTCACACAGAGGAAGCTGTATTTGAAAATGGGAAAAGTGAGTCGGGGACAGTGCTTTTGCAGGAGCATAAGGTACTGTTTTATGCAGGATATACTTTGCGTCCCTCGTGTTATGAGTGCCAATTCACAAATCTTTGCAGACCGTCCGACCTTACTCTGGGAGATTTCTGGGGAATTGAAAAGTGCATGCCTGATTGGGATGACCAAAAAGGGACATCTATGCTACTTGTTAATTCTACAAAGGGAAAAAAACTGCTCGATAAAATCCAAAAAGATGTTGTTATACGTGAAAGTACGGCTTACGGCAGACAGCCACAGCTTGAAAATCCTGCAAAAAAACCTGATGATCGTGCAGAATTCTGGACAATGTATCGCAAACACGGATATAGGTTTGTTGCGGCAAAATACGGCAGAAATAATTTTAAATCCGGATTGAAACATACTATAAAGCGGATTTTAGGGAAAATATAGTAAGTGACAATCTTCACAGAGCTATGTCTTTCTGTGAAGGTTGTTTTAAAGAAATTTTAAAATGGGCTACACACGTATAATTCGTTATTGACTAAATCTCACAAATGTATTATAATATAGGAGTGAAATTTTGGGTATGTTTGCACAAAACGCTCGGAAGGAGTAATAAAAAATGGCTGAAAGCGAGAGAATATGGCTCTCTACTCCGACTATACACGGGGAAGAGCAGCTTTTTGTAAAAGAAGCGTTTGATACTAACTGGGTAGCACCTTTGGGGAAAAATGTTACCGAGTTTGAAAACGAAATGGCGGCTTTCGTTGGGGTAAAGGCGGCAGCAGCGATGACTGCGGGCACCCATGCACTACATCTTGCGGTAAAGCTTGCAGGGGTGAAAGAAGGGGATATTGTTATCTGCTCCGACCTTACTTTTGCGGCGACTGTTAACCCTGTCAGCTACGAAAACGGAACGCAGGTTTTTGTAGATAGCGAGCGTGATACATGGAATATGGACCCTGCGGCACTTAAAATTGCACTTGAAAAATACAAGGGCAGGGTAAAAGCTGTTATGCTTGTGCATCTTTATGGTACTCCCTCGAAAATTGACGAAATAAAGGCACTTTGTGATGAATACGATGTAATTCTCATAGAAGATGCGGCAGAATCGCTATCAGCTGCATATAAGGCAAAACAGACAGGTTCTTTCGGTAAATACAGTGCCGTTAGCTTTAATGGTAATAAGATAATCACATCTTCCGGCGGCGGAATGTTTCTTTCCAATGACGAGGAAGCCGTGCAGAAGGTACGCTTTTTCTCCACGCAGGCAAGAGAGCCATTCCCCCATTATCAGCATAAGGAAATCGGATATAACTATCGTATGAGTAATATCGTTGCAGGTATCGGCAGAGGGCAGCTTCTTCACCTTGAAGAACACAGAAAACTGAAAGAAGACATATATTTCAGATATAAAGAGGGATTTAAAGATTTACCTGTTACAATGAATCCTTACGAGGATTGCAGCGTTCCAAACTTCTGGCTCAGCTGTATGTTGATTGATGAGGCAGCTATGGAGAAAACCGATCCGGAAAAAATACGCCTTGCTCTTGAAAAAGAGAATATAGAGGCACGACCCATATGGAAGCCAATGCATATGCAACCTGTGTATAAAAATAATGATTTCATTACAGCAGGCGATAACGTGGGTGAGGATATTTTTGCGAGGGGTTTGTGCCTTCCCAGTGATATAAAAATGACTGCAGAACAGCAGAACAAGGTTATAACTCTTATAAAAAAGTGCTTTGAGGGATAAAAATGTCAAAAATAGTTATTTTAACAAATTCAATAACAGGACTTCGCTCATTCAGAATTGAGGTTATGAAGAAATTCCGTGATGAGGGACACGATGTTAAAATATATTGTCCCGAGCATTCGGAAACAGACGAGTTTACTGAAATTGGATGCAGAGTTTCATTTGTTAAAAATATTCAAAGAAGAGGGACAAGTATACTGACAGATATTAAGCTTTTCTTTGAATATTTAACAATTCTTCATAAAGAAAAGCCGGATATTGTTTTTTCTTACACAATAAAACCCAATATTTACGGAGCATTGGCATGTGAATTGTTAGGGATACCCTGTGCACCAAATATTACAGGGCTTGGCAGTGCTGTTGAAAACGGTGGAAAGTTACAGCTGCTAACTGTGTTTTTGTACAAGGCAGCATTTTTGCGTGTTAAGAAGGTCTTTTTTCAAAACAGAGAAAATATGGAGTTTTTTGAAAGGAAAAGAATTGCGAGGGGAAGACATGAGCTTCTTCCCGGTTCAGGTGTAAATCTCGAAAAGTTTACACTTCTTGAATATCCGCCTGATGACGAAATTCATTTTGCGTTCATATCACGGATAATGAAAGAAAAGGGTGCTGACCAGTACCTCGAGGCAGCGGAGTATATAAAGAAAAAATACCCGAATACTGTTTTTCATGTGTGTGGGGCTTGCGAGGAAGCTTATGAGGAAAAGCTCAGAGAGCTTCACGAAAAAGGAATTATAAATTATCATGGCAGACTTCGTGATATACGTGAAATACATAATGTGATTCACTGCACAATTCATCCCACCTATTACCCCGAAGGAATGAGCAACGTGCTTCTTGAATCCTGTGCAAGCGGTAAGGCAATTATTACCACAAACAGAAGCGGCTGTCGTGAAATTGTTGATGACGGCATAAACGGATATGTTGTGGAACAAAAGAATACACAGGATGTAATAGAAAAAATTGAAAAATTCCTGTCACTTTCCTATGAGGAGAAGAGAAATTTGGGAATAGCGGGACGAAAAAAGGTTGAAAAGGAATTTGACAGAAATATTGTTATTGAAAAGTATATGCAAGAGCTTAACAGGATTTAAGGAGCATACTTATGGACGGATATAAAAAAATTTTTAGAAGCAGAAAGGTAAGAACTAAAATTCTGAAAATACTCAGTTTTGTTCCTGACGAAGCTATGCTGAAAATTCAGTATTATATAAAGCATAAACGAAGATTGAATTTAAAGAATCCTGAAAGATTTACTGAGAAACTGCAGTGGTATAAGCTTAATTACCATGACCCTCTTATGCGAAGATGTACGGATAAGGCAGAAGTCAGGGATGTTATAGAAGAGTGGGGCATGGGAGATATTTTGACTAAGTGTTACGGGACATTCTCCTCAGCAGATGAAATTGATTTTGATGCTTTGCCAGATTCTTTTGTTCTTAAGAGTACTTTAGGCGGTGGCGGAAATTCGGTTGTGCTTGTGCAGAGTAAAGAAAGTGCAGACATTGATGAACTTAAATCAGTTGCTTCAAAATGGGTAAAAACATCCTTGCCAAAAAAAAATTCAGGAAGAGAATGGGCATATAAAGCTGAGAAACCGAAAATTTTGGTTGAAGAATTATTGGTGGAAGAGGGGAAAGAGAAAGAGGGCGTAGATGATTTTAAGTTCATGTGTTTTAATGGAAAAGTGAGGTATATATTCATATACAGAGACAGGAAAACAAATGTAAAAAGAGCTATATATGATGAAAACTGGAATTATATTACTGTAGAGTCTGGGTATGAAAGACTTCAAGATGTTGTAGAAAAACCGGAAAACTTTACTCAAATGTGTGCTCTTGCAGAAAGACTTTCCGAAAAGTTTCCTTTTGTTAGGGTAGACTTATATAACGTAAACGGAAAAATATATTTTGGGGAATTGACGTTTTACCCGACCTCCGGGTATATTATGTTTTCACCGGATGAATTCGATTATATTATGGGTGAACATTTTATTCTTCCAAAGAAAGTGAGCGAGAAGTGATGAGTGGAAAAAAGATAGTGTTTTTTACCGGTTCTATGGGCAGGGGCGGCGCTGAAAGAGTAATATCCATTTTATCCGACTATCTCGTGAAAAACGGCTGGGATGTTACTATAGTTATGCTTTTGCATCATTTTAAGAATGGATATAAGCTCAATGAAAATGTGAAAATTAAAACTTTTTTTCCTGAAAAATGCTCGAATGTAAAAAAAGCACTTTACAATCTTGTAAGAGTGCGTGCATTTATTAAAGGAGAAAGACCGGATGTTGTGGTTTCCTTTATAGCACAGAATACATTAATTTCCGGTATTGCCTGTAGTGGGCTAAAACTCAGGTATATTGCTTCAGAGAGAATTGACCCTGCAATGGTAAAAAGAAATTTCATTTATAAAAGGATTTTAAATTGTATCTATAAAAAAGCAGATAAGGTTATTTTCCAAACGGAGAGAGCAAAGAATTATTTTAGTTATGATATTCAAAAGAACGGTGTCATAATAGGTAATCCTATAGAAATTAGCTGCGAAGCAACACGTACAGAAAAAAGAATTGTTTCTGCCGGAAGGTTTACACCACAAAAAAATCAGAAAATGCTGATAGATGCTTTTGCAAAGATAGTAAAAAAGCATCCTGATTACATATTGGAAATATTTGGAGATGGGAAACTTAGAGCAGATTTAGAAAAACAGGTTCAAGAACTTGGTTTAGAACAGAAAGTCTTTTTACCGGGAAGTGTTCCGAATTTACACGAGCGTATGAAAAATGCAATGATTTTCGTTCTTCCTTCAAATTTTGAAGGACTTTCCAATGCTTTGTTAGAGGCAATGATGATGGGGTTTGCATGTGTGTCTACAAATTGTGCAGGTTCGGATGAAATAATTAAGAGCTGTGAAAATGGGCTTCTCATCCCGGTAGGGGATGAGAAAGCACTTGAAAATTCTGTAGAAAAACTTATCACAGACGAAGCATTATGCGAAAGAATATCAAAAAATGGAAAAGAAAGTGTTCAAAAATACAGACTGGCAAACATTGTAGAACAGTGGATGGAGGTCATTGAAGGGCGATGAAAAAACATATAAAACGAATACTAAAGTACCTTAGCAGATTTTTGCCTAGCTCTTTATACATACGATTAGGATTTCTAAGACGATTTGGCAGGCTTCCAAATCTTAAAAATCCGCAGACCTTTAACGAAAAGCTTCAATGGCTGAAACTTCACGACAAAAATCCTGAATACTCTAAACTGGTAGATAAATACGAAGTGAAAAACTATATTGCTGAAAAAATAGGTGAAGAATATATTATTCCAACTCTCGGAGTTTGGGATAGCTTTGATGAAATAGATTTTGATAAGCTTCCCAAGCAGTTTGTTTTAAAATGCACTCATAACAGCGGCGGTCTTGTCATTTGCAAGAATAAAAGTACGCTTGATATAAAAAAGGCACGTAAACAATTAACGGGAAGTCTTAAGTCCAACTATTATTGGGCAGGGCGTGAGTGGCCGTATAAAAATGTAAAGCCCAGAATTATCGCTGAAAGATTTATGGTAGATGAGTCAGGCACTGAGCTTAAGGACTATAAATTTTTCTGCTTTGACGGCAAACCTGAATTTTTGTTTATTGCAACCGACAGACCTCACGATACAAAATTTGATTTTTTTGATATTGACTTTAACCATCTTCCGTTTACTAATGGCCATCCAAATACTGACAAGGAATTAAAGAAACCCGAAAAATATGAAGAAATGATAGAAATTGCAGCTAAATTATCAAAAGGACTTAAGCACGCAAGAATTGATTTGTATAATATAAATGGTAAGATTTATTTTGGGGAAATAACCTTTTTCCACTGGAGTGGATTTACACCATTTGAACCTGATGAATGGGATAAAAAAATTGGAGATTTTATAAAACTGCCTGCTAAAAAAAAGGCATAGAGGAGAGAATAAAATGTTTGTAACAGTGTTTACACCAGCATATAATAGGGCGAATACTCTTCATAGAGTTTATGACTCGTTAAGACAGCAAACTTACAAAAATTTTGAATGGATAATTATTGATGATGGTTCAAAGGACAACACAAGAGAAGTTGTAGAACGCTTTCTTCAAGAAGATAATTTTTTTGAAATCAGATATTTTCATCAAACAAATCGTGGTAAGCATATTGCTACAAATGAGGCGGTAAATAAAGCAAAAGGGGAAATGTTCATTTGTCTTGATAGTGATGATGCTTGCAAGGCAAATGCGATTGAGGTTTTAATAGATGCATGGAATACAATTCCAGAAGATAAAAAAGAGGGGTATAAGGGTGTTGCATGTAGAACTTGTGATCCTAAAACTCCTGATAGGGTTATTGGAACTATTGGCGATATGTGGATGAAGGGAAAATATGATTATTTTGATTCCAATGATACCGAGTTACGATTTATCCATAAAATCAAGGGCGAATTATGGGGAATGACACGTGTGGAGATATTAAAAAAATATCAGCAACCAAATATAGAAGGATTGCATTATTTCCCAGAGGGAATAAATTGGTGTAATATAGGATTTGAGTATGCAACAAGATACATAAATTTTCCATTAAGATATTATTATCGAGATGATGAAAATGCGATAACTAAAAAAATCAATTCTAAAGAGAGTTATTATACAAGAGAATGGGTTTTAACTACATTAGTAAAAAAGGGATACTTTAAATATGAACCACGTTATTTTTTAAGGAATGCAGTTGGACTTTTTCGTGATGGCATATTATCAGGAAGAAGCATTAATCAACTGTTTAAAGTCCCTGATACATTTTTAGCCTACCTGCTTTCTATTGTAGCAATGCCATTTGGAATATACCTTGCAAGCAAAGAAAAGAAAAAAAGAAAAAGTTGATATTTTTAGCGGTGAAAGGTAATGAGTTATGAAAGAAAATTTAGTAAGTATCATAATCCCCTCATATAATGGCAGCGACAAGGTGGCTACAGCCGTCAAAAGTGTATTGAATCAGACTTATAAGAATGTCGAAGCAATAGTAGTTGACGATAACGGCAAAGGAACACAGGAGCAGCTTAAAACAGCCAAGGCGGTTAAAGAATTTGAAGAATATGAGAATTTTCACTATATTGTTCATGATGTAAATAAAAACGGCTCTGCGGCAAGAAATACAGGGGCAAAGGCTTCGCAGGGTGAATACCTTGGCTTTTTGGACGATGATGATGAATATTTACCCCATTATGTTCAAATGCATATTGATGTACACAAAACACTAAGCGAAGAATATGCACTTACCTATTGTTCCGCCGAGGAATATCGAAATGGGGTCAAGGTAAAGGAACATCGAAAAACAATGAGTGGCAGCTTGCTTTATGAGGTTCTCATACATAATGCTGTAATAGGCAGTACCTCATTAATTATAAAGAAAAGTGCTTTTGAATCTTTGGGCGGATTTGATGAAAGCTTTAAGAGACACCAGGATTGGGAATTTACTGCACGTGTAGCAGCAGATTACAAGGTGCAGGCTATTGAAGAGGTAGGTTTCAGAAGAAATCTTGAATATAGGAACTCTCCTCAAAATTATGAAACTGCGAAGGCATACAGAGTACATTATATTGAGAAAATGATGCCCTATATTAAAAGGCTTCCAAAGGAACAGCAAAAAAAGGTCATTACATCAAATTATGTTAGTTTAATAGTTCCTCTTTTACGCAAAGGAAGAATAATAAAATTTTGTAAAGAATTTCATTATTTTAAGCTGGGGCTATTAGGAATACGAGCTGTTTTTAGAAGTATGTATAAGTATCTTTTTGTAAACAAGAATTTCTGGACACTTAGAAAAAGAAAATAGGCTATTTATGGAGACTGCTGAGTTATGGAAAAAAGAAACAATTTAATTTCCTTCCTGCAAGCATATTTGTTGTGCATTGGAGGACTTAATCAGCTGTTGGGAATTGCTCTTAAACGTAGTGACGGTATTATGATTATGAACCTGGTTCCCGTTGCACTGATTCTTGCCCTTCATTTTTTTACAGCAGATAAAAAGCAGGATTTAAATATGAATAAAAGGGCACTTTTGTTTGTTTACTATATTGTCAGTATTATAGTTGTCAGCAAATATGCCATGCGTTATACTACCTTTTCCTATACAGAGGCATTGGTGTATTGCTTTATACCCATCTACCTTTCCTTTTACAAGGTAGATACAGAAAAGCTTCTTAAGTATATGATGCTTTTTTCGGTGCTGGTTATCCCATTTTCAGAACGGTTTTTTAAAGATAATGGTATAAATTATGAAACTATAGGCATGTCAACCACCTACAACACATTACCGTTTGTTGTAGCAGCGATTATTCATTTTTATTATTACAGAAAGAACGCAACTCTTTTTACTAAGATGGGGTACATAGCAAATGCATATTATTTTCTGAAAATCGTTTTCTTAGGAAACCGTGGTCCCCTTATTTCCCTTATGGTTTTGGCAATGCTCTTGTATCTACGCAGGTTTGATGAGAAGGGTGCCCTTAAGCAGAATGCAGGTAAAACCATCTTTTTCACTCTTGTAGTTGGAATTGGGGCTATATATATAGTAAATAATATAGAAACCATTGTTATATCATTTGATGCATGGCTGAAATCAATAGGCATAGAATTAAGTGCTGTTTCAAAAACTGTTGCCAAGATGAATGCGGGTGATATTTCAAACGGAAGAAGCAATTTGTTTTCCTATGTGCTTGAGGGCATACGTGAGAGGTGGATGATTGGGCACGGTGTGGCATCCATTACATATTGGAGTAATGGTGCTATAATATATCCTCATAACTTATTTTTGCAAATGTGGTATGACGTAGGTGTGCTTATTTCCATTCCGCTTCTCTATCTTACGTTACGCTCCTTTAAAACAGCAGTATATACATCTGGGTTAAAAAAGAATTTTTTGGCAGTATTTATAATGTTGTTTACATTGTCAATTCCCAGACTTTGCTATTCGTCAGAGTTTTGGGTAAACCTACCTTTCTGGCTTATGCTTATGTATTCTATATCACCCAATATTTACGAGGAAGCTGAAGAAGCATTGATAGAAAAAATCGCAGAGGAAACAGAGGTTGATGACAATGCAAAATAGCTTTAGTATGCGCAAAAAGGTTATATCTGGACTTTTTTGGAAATTTTCAGAGAGAATTCTTGCCCAGGTTGTGACTTTTGTAGTTTCAATTATACTTGCCAGGATGCTTGAACCGTCTACATATGGGGCAATAGCCATTGTTAATGTTTTCATAGCACTTGCAAATGTATTTGTAAGCGATGGCTTTGGTAATGCACTTGTTCAAAAAAAGAATGCTGACGAAGTTGATTTTTCTTCCGTTTTTTATTTTAACATTGCTATGTCTGTGGTGGTGTACATAGTGGTCTTTTTATGCGCACCGTTTATTGCTGCTTTTTATAAAACACCAATATTATGCCCGGTTCTCCGTGTGCTAGGGCTGAAGCTTATATTGGCAGGTATAAACAGCGTGCAGCATGCATATGTTTCCAGCCATATGATGTTTAAGAAGTTCTTCTGGTCAACTTTGGGAGGAACCTTAGGCAGTGCTGTTGTGGGTATAGCTATGGCGTATCTTGGCTATGGAATATGGGCATTGGCAGCACAGTATATGTTCAATTCTCTTCTGGATACTGTTATTTTATGGCTGAGCGTAAAGTGGAGACCGAAGAAAGTGTTTTCTTTCAAAAGATTAAGCGGATTATTTTCATACGGTTGGAAAATTCTTTCCACCGCATTAGTTAGAACCGGATATAAAGAATTGAGGAGTATAGTAATCGGAAAGGCATATACGGTTTCTGATTTGGCTCATTATTCCAAGGGAAGGAGTTTCCCCTCTCTGATAGTAACAAATATTTACGTTGCTGTAAAAAGTGTCGTTTTCCCTGCCATGTCAAGGGTGCAGGATCAAAAGCAAGTGCTTAAGACAATGACACGCCGTCTTGTACGGATTCATAGCTATACACTTTTGCCTCTTCTTATGGGTTTGGCCTTGGTAGCAGAACCTCTTGTTAAATTATTGCTGACGGAAAAGTGGCTTTTCTGTGTCCCTTACTTGCAAGCGTTTTGTATCCTTTCTTCATTGGAACCTATACAGACAGCTAATTTGCAAGCAATTAAGGCTATCGGAAGAAGCGATATTTATCTTAAACTTGAAATAATAAAAAAGAGCATAGGGATTATTGTATTAATAATCAGTATGCGATATGGAGTTTGGGCTATCGCAGTAGGAGAAATTGCAGCAGAACTCCTTGCTGCACTAATAAATATTTTCCCGAATAAGAAGCTTTTAGGATATGGCTATATACAGCAAATAAGAGATACTTTTTCGGCGATTGTACCGCTGTGTGCGATGGTAGTGGTTGTTGTTATTATCGGTCAAATCAACATAGGCGTACTGCCCCTATTACTTATTCAGGTTGCTTTGGGAGCGGCAGTATATATAGGTGCCTCAGCCGTAACAAAAAATTCATCCTTTCTGTATGTGCTTTCACTCATAAATGATACTATCTTTCGGAAAAAGGTTAATGAATAATATTATATAGTGTTCTAAAAGTGGTGAGATTATGAAAAAAATCATACTTATAGGCGGGGGAACTTTTTCTCCCGTTGTGATTGATGCTATTTTGGAAAATGAGAAATATGCAGAGTACAAAATAGAGGGTATTTTGGACGATAAAGGAATTTGCAGTATAAATTACAACTATCCGCATCTTGGAAAGATAGAAGATGCAGAAAAATTTGCCGCAGATGACACATTCTTTGTGATTTCAATCGGAAGTCCGAAGGTGCGCAGAATGATAGCTGAAAAATATCCTGATCTTAACTACCTGACAGTAATTGATAAATCAGCCAATATCACCGAAAATGTAAAGCTAGGTGAGGGCAGTATTGTTCTTAAAGGTGCAATTATAAACGCCTTTGCATCTCTGGGAAGCCATGTTATTGTAAATTCGGGAGCAATAGTAGACCACCATTGTCAAATAGGGAATTACAGCCATATAGGTCATGGTGTAATCACATGGGAATGTGCAAAAATAGATGAAGCACAGCACTTTTTCCCCGGAACAGTTATTAAAGGTGAAAAAATCTAAGGAGTGGCAGTATGACAACTGCATTTAATGAGCTTTTATATATTTACGGCGATGCAATATGCGGCAGAAAATCTGTAATTAATGATGATGTAAGCCGTGATGAGATTGCGAAAAAAGCAATAGAGCAGAATGTTTTGCCTATAGTTTATTTTAATTTGTTCGGAGAGGATACAAAGAACAGATATTATCCGATTGTAATGCAGGCATTGGCGGCAAATGAGAGAAAAATGTTTTTCCTTAATAAGCTTCTTAAGGAGATGGAAGAAAGCGACCTTTTCTGCTGTGTGCTAAAAGGTTGTACACTTGCACCTCTTTATGCATCACCTGATTTAAGAGTTTCAGGTGATGTTGATTTGCTGATAAATCCGAAAGATGAGAAAAAAGTAATAGAATTTTTAGAAAAGCGTAATTTTATAATTCATGAACGTTATAAGGGTGGACACCACTTTGAGGCAAGACATGATAAGGCAGGGCTGTTTGAGGTACATGTCAGTGTATATGAAAAAGATTTCAGTAAATCTGTTTTAAAAGACAAATTCAAGGCAGAAGAACCGTTTGAAAGTATGGTAACAAGCTCCGGCATAGCTGTGAATACCCTTGGAAAAAATGATGGGCTATATTTTGTTACGGCGCATATGATAAAGCATTTTGTAAAAGACGGATTGGGACTTAGACAGATTTCTGACTGGCTTCTATACATAAAAAATTATCGTGATGTACTTAACATGGAAGAATATGAAAAAGTGATAAAAGAGCTTGGCTTTAATAAGTTTATAAATGCAATGTACACTGTGGGAAAGAAATATTTTGGAATTGAGCTTGGCGAAAACTTTGAAGAAAACCCTTTGGACATTCTTTCTGATATGGAAGAGGGCGGCTCTTTCGGACATAATGATTCAGAGCGAAGCAACTATAAACAGCAGCTTGTAAATGAAGTATATGGAAGAAAAGAGCTTGAAAAGAAAAAAAATATTTTTATCAGATTTTTGCGCATCCTTTTTCCTACCAGGCGTGTGCTTATAAAAAAGGGATATATAAGTTCAGAACAAAATGTTTTGTTAATACCTTTGTGTTGGGTGAAAATGTGGATTGATTTTGTTAAAAAAGGTAAGGTTAAAAACATTGACAAGATTACCGCAACAAACGAAATTGATACACAAAAGTTTGACAAGAGATATACGATGCTTAGAAAATATCTCTTTATAAAGAGAGATAAATAAAAGAAAAGGAAAATGAAATTATGTATACTGATAAGACTTTTTGTCCATACCGTGTGTGCCCGATTGGTGCACATATTGACCATCAGTATGGAGTGGTAAGTGGATTTGCCATTGACAAAGGGATTGAAATTGAATATGAAAAAACCGCAAATGGCAGTGTGAGCCTTACAAGCAGTGACTTTGAAAAAAAGGTGGAATTTTTCACAAATAAGCCGCTTATTAAAGAAAATGACTGGGCAGATTATTTGAGAGGGGCAACAGCTTCCCTTAAAAGAAACCACGATTTGTCCTATGGCATAAAGGCGCATATAAAGGGAAGCCTTCCGATAGGGGGACTATCTTCCTCGGCGGCTGTTATAATAGCATTCCTTAGTGCACTTTGCCGTGTTAATAACATAATACTTTCAAAAAATGAAATGGTTATGACAGCGCTATGGGCAGAAAATGAATTCGTAGGCGTAAGTGTGGGAAAGCTTGACCAGTCCTGCGAGGTTTATTCCAAGAAAAATCATCTTTTGTATATTGATATGAAAGATGATACATACGAGCTTATTCCCGCAAACGATAAGATGAAGCCGTTTGAAATAGCAATATTTTTCAGCGGTCTTGAAAGAAGTCTTGTCGGAAGTCAATTTAATATGCGTGTGGACGAGCTTAAAAGCAGTGCATATGCACTCAAAGCTTTTTCAGGTATGGAATATGGAAAGTTTTCAGATACTCGTCTTAGAGATGTGCCAAGAGAGGTTTTTGAAAATCATAAGCACAAGCTTCCTGAAAATTGGAAGAAAAGAGCGGAGCATTATTACAGTGAATTTGAGCGAGTTCAAAAAGGTACAGAGGCTTGGAGAAACGGTGATATAGAAGAATTTGGCAAGCTTTCCTTTGAAAGCGGACAAAGCAGTATCGTAAATTATGAAACAGGCTCCGAGCAGCTTAAGAAAATTCACGAAATAATGCTTGAAACCGATGGAATATATGGCGGCAGATTTAGCGGAGCAGGATTTAAGGGTTGTGCAATGGCACTAGTAAATCCTGAGTATAAAGAGAAGATAGAATTTGAGGTAACAAAAAAATATCTCAAAGAATTTCCTGAACTTGAAGGAAAATTCGGCGTTTATTTTGCAAATACAGCAGACGGAGTGAAACTAAATTAAGAAAGGGTTTGAGATAATGAAAATTGCAGTAGCAGGAACAGGATACGTAGGACTTTCAAATGCAATTTTGCTTGCACAGAAAAATCAGGTGTTTGCTGTTGATATTATTCCTGAAAAGGTGGAAATGATAAACAGTGGCAAATCACCTATTGTAGATAAAGAAATAGAGGAATATCTCAGAGAAAAAGAGCTTAATCTTACTGCGACAACAGACTGTCAAGAGGCATACAAGGATGCAGACTTTGTGATTATTTCCACACCTACCAATTATGACCCGAAGTTGAATTATTTTGATACTTCCAGTGTTGAAAATGTAATAGAGCTTGTAATGAGCATTAATCCTGATGCAGTTATGGTTATAAAATCCACTGTTCCTGTGGGATACACAGAAAGTGTGAGAGAAAAATATAATTGCAAAAACATTATTTTCTCTCCCGAATTTCTGCGTGAGGGAAAAGCACTTTACGACAATTTATATCCATCAAGAATCATCGTGGGTGCACCGCTTGATGATGAGAAAATCTGCGAAAAGGCACGCACCTTTGCATCGCTTTTAGCAGAGGGTGCAATAAAGGAAGATATCCCCGTTCTCTTTACAAATCCTACAGAGGCGGAGGCAGTTAAGCTTTTTGCAAATACTTACCTTGCGCTGAGGGTATCGTTTTTTAATGAGCTTGATACATATGCAGAAGTCAGGGGCCTTGACACAAAGCAAATTATTGAGGGTGTAGGACTTGACCCGAGAATCGGAAGCCATTATAATAACCCGTCATTCGGTTACGGAGGTTACTGCCTGCCCAAAGACACAAAACAGCTTCTTGCAAATTTCAATGATGTTCCAAATAATATTGTTCGTGCAATAGTTGATGCGAACAGTACCCGTAAGGACTTTATTGCAGACAGAATTATAGAGAAAAATCCAAAGGTTGTCGGAATATACCGTCTGACAATGAAATCAAATTCTGATAATTTCCGTCAAAGCTCTATTCAGGGAGTTATGAAGCGTATAAAGGCAAAGGGAATACCTGTTGTTGTTTATGAGCCAACACTCAAGGAGGAAAGCTTCTTTAATTCTGAAGTAATAAGAGACCTTGATGAATTTAAGAAAATATCTGATGTCATTATTGCAAACAGATACAGCGATGATATAGCAGATGTAATTGATAAAGTCTATACACGTGACCTTTATTTTCGTGATTGATAGGAGAAAATATTATGTCCAATTTTAAAAAATATGATGGCAGCAGGAAAATACTTGTTACAGGCGCAGCGGGATTTATAGGCTTTCACCTTTCAAAAAGAATTCTTGAGGAAGGCGGCGAGGTAATCGGATTTGATAATCTTAATGATTACTACGAGGTTTCTCTTAAAGAAAGCCGTCTTGAAATTCTCGGAAAATACAAAAAGTTTACTTTTGTAAAAGGAAATCTTGCTGATAAAGAAGCTATAAAGAATATCTTTGAAACCTATGAGCCCGATATTATTGTAAACCTTGCGGCGCAGGCAGGGGTAAGGTATTCAATCGACAATCCCGATGCATATATAGAAAGTAATATTATAGGATTCTATAATATTTTAGAGGCATGCCGCAAGTATAAAACGGAGCACCTTATATATGCGTCAAGCTCCTCTGTATACGGAAATCAAAAAAAGACTCCGTTTTCAACGGACGATAATGTTGACCATCCGATAAGTCTTTATGCTGCTACAAAAAAATCTAATGAGCTTATGGCGTTTACCTACAGCCATTTATATAATATACCCTGTACGGGACTTAGATTTTTTACAGTATACGGACCATACGGCAGACCTGATATGGCATATTTCTCCTTTACAAAGAAAATTATGAACGGGGAAAAAATCAAGATATTTAACAACGGAGATATGTATCGTGATTTTACCTATGTAGACGACATCGTTCAGGGTATTATGAATATGCTGCTCAACGCTCCAAAGCCTGACGAAAACGGAGATTGTGCAAAAGTATACAATATTGGAAATAATAATCCTGAAAAGCTGATGTATTTTATAGAAACACTTGAAAAAGCAATAGGAAAAACTGCACAGAAAGAATTTTTACCCATGCAGCCGGGTGACGTATACCAAACCTATGCAGATGTGTCGGAGCTTCAGAAAGATTTTAATTTCAAACCCTCGACATCTATAGAGGAGGGCCTTGGTAAATTTGCAAAATGGTATTTTGAATATTACGGAGAAAATTAATGAGTTTATTGATGCTTAACAATATTTCGAAAAGCTTTGGAGAACGTGTGCTTTTTGAAAATGTATCATTTAATATTGAGAATAATACAAAGATGGGATTTATAGGGTCAAACGGCGTGGGTAAAACCACGCTTTTCCGTACGATATTGGGTGAAGAGGACTTTGAGGGAGATATAGCTAAGTCCTCTGAGCTTAATATAGGAATAATGGAGCAGACTCCGCCATCATCCGAAAGCCTCACAGCATATGATTATGCGCTGGAGGTTTTTTCCCGTTTTTTTGAAATAGAAGCGGAGATGGAAAATATCCGTATAACCCTTGAAAAAGGAGAGGGAGATACAGAGCGGCTTATAAACCGTCAGGAGGCACTTAACACCGAATATATCAGAAATGACGGACTTACATTCCGTAGCCGCACACGCTCAATGCTGCTTGGACTGGGCTTTTTGGAAAGTGAGCTAAGCCTTCCTATGAATTCACTTTCAGGCGGTCAGAAAACTAGGCTTTCACTTGCAAGAACCCTGCTTTCCGAGGCGAATTTTTTACTTCTTGACGAGCCGACAAATCACCTTGATATTGAGTCGGTACGTTTCTTAGAAGATTTTTTGAAGAATACAAATAAGGCATTTATAGTAATCAGCCATGACAGATATTTTCTTGACAAGGTGACAAATACAACCATCGAGCTTGAAAATAGAAAGATTTCCTGTTACACAGGCTCATATTCAACGTTTCTTGAAAAGAAAGAGCAGGTAAAAAAAGCGGCAGAGAGAAAATATGAAAACACAATGGCGGAAATAAAACGTATTGAGGGAATTATTGAACAGCAGAAGCGCTGGAACAGGGAACGTAATATCCGTACTGCCGAGCATAAGCAAAAGAGCATCGACCGCTTGTCGGAAACGCTGGAAAAACCCGAAGAGGACACGTCAAAAATACGATTTAGGTTTAGTGCAAACAGAAAAAGCGGAAATGATGTTATGAAGGTAACAGATTTAACCAAGCGCTACGGGGAAAAAGCACTTTTTGAAAACGTGAATTTTGAGGTAAAACGTGGGGAAAGAGTTTTCCTGCTTGGTCCTAACGGATGCGGAAAATCCACTCTTTACAAAATGATAAAGGGAACTGTCAATGCACCAGAGGGTGCAGTCTGGTTTGGTACAAATGTTGATTGTGCCTATTACGACCAGGACAGAAGCGACATACAGGGTGGTAAGGATGTTGAAAGTGAGCTGTGGGATGTGTATCCGCAGATGGACAGAACGCAAATCAGGAATGCGCTTGCGGCATTTCTCTTTAAGGGTGACGATGTGTTTAAACAGACAGATACCCTTTCAGGTGGAGAAAAAGCGAGGCTGTCGCTTCTTGAAATAATGCTGACGGGGGCAAACTTCCTGCTTCTTGACGAGCCGACAAACCACCTTGACATACGTTCAAAGGAAGCATTGGAATCGGCGATTGAGAACTTTGAAGGAACAGTGTTTATTATAAGCCATGACCGTTATCTGATAAATAAAATGGCAGATAAAATACTTGCTTTTGAAAATGGCAGCGTCAGCTGCTATAATATGAATTATGACGATTATATAAATAAGGTGGCAAGTGTTTCTTCCCAGATTGTGCAGACAGGAGAAAAAGCGAAGAAAGAGCCTAATGATTATCAAAAGCAAAAGCAAAAGCAAAGCGAAAGACGAAAGCTTGAGGGAAAAATCAAGCGATGCGAGGAAGCAATAGAACTGTGCGAGGCAGAAATTGAAAAAATCAATGATGAAATTAACTGTGCAGGCAGTGATTTTGAAAAAATAACCAATCTTAGCAAACAACTGGAAGAAAAAGAAGCACAGCAGGAAGAGCTTATGAACGAATGGGAAAACCTGAGTATGGAGCTTGAAGAATTATGAAAATTTTTATAGATGCAGACGGTTGCCCTGTAGTAAACGAAACAGTAATGTTATGTAGTGAATTTAAAAAGGAATGCATAATATTATGTGATACAGCGCACTGCATAAAGCGTGACGGTGCGCAGACAATAGTAGTGGAAAAGGGTGCTGACAGTGTTGATTTTAAGCTGGTTAATATGCTTGAAAACGGCGATGTTGCTATTACTCAGGATTATGCGCTTGCTGCTATGTGCCTTGCAAGGGGCGCACGGATAATAAATCAGAATGGTATGGAGTATACAGATAAAAATATAGACTCTCTTTTAATGAGCCGTTTTGTTGCAAAAAAAGTAAGAAATGCCGGCGGACGGCTTAAAGGACCTTCAAAGAGAACAAAAGAACAGACAGAAAGCTTTGTTAAAAAGCTTAGAGAAATATTGGAGGAAACACAATGAAAATAATTGCCGCAACAAAAAATAAAAACAAATTACGTGAGTTTGGTGAAATTTTAAAAGGATTTGAAATTATAAGCCAGGAGGACGCAGGAATAGACATAGATGTTGAGGAAACGGGCACCACGTTTGAAGAAAATTCTATGCTTAAAGCAAAAGCAATTTACGAGGCGACGGGAATTGCTGCAATAGCTGACGACAGCGGCCTTTGTGTGGACGCACTGGGCGGTGCACCAGGGATATACAGCGCACGTTACGGCGGAGAAGGTCTTGATGACGAGGGGAGAGTAGAGCTTCTCTTAAAAAATATGAAAGACGTTCCTAAAGAAAAACGCAGTGCAAGATTTGTCTGCGCAATAACACTTGTAGGAAAAGACGGCGTTATTACTGCAAGAGGCGAATGTGAAGGCAAAATCGACTACGAACCTAAGGGAGAAAACGGCTTTGGCTATGACCCGGTGTTTTATATGGAAGAATACGGAAAAACAACTGCACAAATGACACCTGACGAGAAAAACGCTGTAAGCCATCGAGGTAAGGCACTGCGTATTTTTGCAGAAAAAATGGGGCTGTGACAAATCACAGCCCCTCGATTAAGATTTTTTACGAAACGTAATCAGCAAGTTCCGCAGCCGTTGCAGCCGCAATCGTTGCCGTTATTTCCGCATGCACAGTTAAGAAGAATAACGATGATGATTATCCAGATTATCCATTCGCAACCGCAGTTATTATTATTACCAAAGAACATAGTAAAAGCTCCTTTCTATATTAAGTAGGTCACCCTACATTAGCATACTATGAATTCAGCCCCAAAAATGTTTCTGCTTTTTATGATTATTTAAAAATTTACGGGAAATAATAGCAAAGCAGAACACTGCATTATAATGTAGAAAGGAACTTGTAAAATGAAAAAACTTATTTGTTTAATGGCGGCTGTTATGTTGTTATTTACTGCCTGCGGAAACAATGATGCAAATGACAATATGACAAATGACGGAGTTGTTGAGGATAACAACGGCATTATTGAAGACAAGGATAATAATGGAAACTCAACAGCAGGGGATGCTGTTGATGATGTCAAAGACGGTGCGGGAGATGTTGTAGACGGCGCCGCTGATGCAGTTGATGACGCTGTAGGCGGAGTTGAGAATGCAGTTGATGAAATGACCGGAAACGACAACAAGAACGACGATAAAAACAACAATAACAATAATAACAACAGCACTAACAGCAACAAATAATCGCCGGGGCAGACCCCGGCTTACATATTTGATACGGGGGAGTTACAATGAACAAAACAGAGCTTAAAAAAGGAATAAATCTTTATCTTGTAAAGGATGAAAAATTTAAGGCATTCAGAGCTTGTTTGCTCATTCACAGGCCGCTTACAAAAGAAGAGGTTACGCTTAATACTCTTACTGCGGCGGTAGTAAGAATGCAGAGCAAAAACTATCCTACAGCGCAGAAAATATCCGAAGAGCTTGAAAATCTTTACGGAGCAGAGCTTATTGTGCGTGCAAGCAAGTATGGAGAAAGACAGATAATTAAAATAGGCTTGCAGTCAGTGTGCGACGAAGCATTAGGAAAAAAAGGTAATTTTGAAAAAGCTATGAAACTGCTTTGCGACATTGTACTTTGCGGCGGAAACGGAGAAGGGTTCTCTGAAAATGTTGTAAGCATTGAAAAGAAAAATATATCCGATGCAATACTTGCGCAGAAAAATGATAAGCGAAGCTACAGCGTGACAAGACTGCTTGAAGAAATGTGCAAGGATGAGCCATATGGCACAGACCCTATGGGTTATATTGAACAGCTTAAAAAAATTGATGCTGACACCCTCTACTCTCATTACAGAAAAATAATTGAAGAAAGCAGAATTGATATAATTTTTTCAGGTAATTTTGATGAAAAAGATGCTAAGAGTGCAGCGGCAAATATTGCAGCAAATCTTCCTGAAAGAGATATTCAGCCCATAAAGGAAACAACAGATAAAATTCCTTCAGAGGTAAAGCGTGTTACAGATAAAATGGATGTAACACAAGGAAAGCTGTGCATGGGATGGCGCTGCGGAAAAAATACATCGGGAGAAAATTACCCTGCCGCAATAGTATACAACACCATATTCGGAGGAAGTGCAGTGAGCAAGCTTTTTAATAATGTCCGTGAAAAGCTTTCTCTTTGCTATTATGTATCAAGCAGTATAGACCGCCTTAAGGAAATTATGATTGTAAGAAGCGGTGTAGAATTTGAAAATTTTACAAAAGCATATGACGAGATTATGGCGCAGCAGGAATTAATGGTAAAGGGCGAATTTTCAGATGATGAAATAGATAGTGCTAAAAAGCAGCTTATAAGTGCCTACGAATCAAAAACAGACAGTGTCGGCGCAATGGCTGAATATAATACTATGCAGCTGCTTTTGGGAACGGACGTTTCAATAGAAGAAATGATAGAAAAAATACAAAAAGTAACAAGAGAAGAAATAGCACAGGCAGCAAAAGAAATGAAGCTTGATACTGTTTACTGTATCGATAAGGAGGCGGAAAGATGAACTTTACAAAAGTACACTATGACACATTGAATGAAACCGTATATTCTGCCACGCATAAAAGCGGATTGCGTGTTATCCTTATAAAAAAGCCCGGTTTTAAGAAAAGCTATGCGACCTTCAGCACAAAGTACGGCTCAATTAATACTGAGTTTGTTGTGCCGGGAGAAACCCAAACAACTAAGGTCATTGACGGTGTGGCACATTTCTTAGAGCATAAGGTATTTGAACAGCCTGACGGAAGCAACGCATTTAACGACTTTTCTAAATACGGAGCGAATGCCAACGCTTTTACAAGCTTTGGTGTGACAAATTATCTCTACAGCTGTACGGATTATTTCTATGAAAATCTTGAAATTCTGCTCAATTTTGTGCAGACACCATATTTTACGGAAGAAAACGTGGAAAAGGAAAAGGGAATTATCGCACAGGAAATCAGAATGTATGAGGACGATGCTGAGCAGACTTGCATGTATAACTGCCTTGAGGCAATGTATGAAAATCATCCCGTAAGGACTAATATAGCAGGAAGCGTGGATGAAATTATGAAAACTACTCCCGAGCTTCTTTATAAGTGCTACAATACTTTTTATCACCCGTCAAATATGGCGCTTATCTGTGTGGGAGACCTTGACGAGGCGAAAATATGGGAAACAGTTGAAAAATGCATAAAAGCCACATCTCCGCATGGAAAAATAACACAGGTATTCCCAAAAGAAAAGAGTACTGTAAACAAAAGGCGCATAGAGGCAAGCTTTGATATACCTGTACCTATGTTTATGATTGGCTTTAAGGACCGATACTTTGCCGGAAACAGCAGTGAAATCCTAAAGCGTGAAACCGTGACGAACTGTCTTTTAAGAACTCTTTTCGGAAAAAGCAGCAGCTTTTATAAAGACCTTTATGATAGCGGTGTAATAAATAAAACATTCTCAACCTTTTATGAATATGAGGACAGCTGTGCCTACGCAGCATTTTTCGGAGAGTCAGAGAATATCGATAAAGTAGAGAAAGAGATATTCAAAACAGTTGAAAATGCGAAGAAAAATGGTATTGATGCTGACGCCTTTGAAAGAGCAAAAAAAGTGCTGTGCGGACAGTTTATGGCAATTTTTGATAGTGTGGAAAGCTTTGGAAATGAGTATATGATGTGCTATCACAAGGGCGTAAATCTTTTTGACTATGCCGCTATATGCGAAAATCTTACAATAGAGGACGCAAATAAAAGACTGTGTGAGCTGTTTAACGAGGAGCAGTGTGCTGTATCGGCAGTATTCCCCAAGAAAGGGTGAACCTATAATGAGTTTGCAAAGCAAACTCAATGAATTGCCTTCGGCATGAATTGAAATCAGACATTTCATTAATTGAGCCTACGGCTCATGAATTGCACCTTTCGGTGCATTATAAAGGCAATTCAATTCATGGAGCGATAGCGAGAATTCATGGTGATAACCAATTCATGACAACGGAGTTGTCAATTCATTAAAAATGAGTGACATCTAAAATATACACCGCCCCTGTGTGATCGCCCAAATTTCATGTGTTCGTGAATCTCCATTACAGAAAAATTATCAAAAAGAGGCGAAGAAACTATGAATAATATATCTTTTCCGAGACTGGGGCTTAGCTTTGATATAAATCCTGTTGCAATAGATTTACCGTTTTTAGGCGGTGTACACTGGTACGGTGTAATTATTGCGACAGGAATAATTCTTGCCGTAATATATTGCAGTTTTCTTGCAAAAAAAGAAGACGTATCACCCGAAATATTGACTGATATGCTCTTGTATGCACTCCCTGTAGCAATAATCTGCGCACGTATATATTACGTAGTATTTTCCTGGGAGGATTATCGTGATAATATTTCCGATGTGTTTAAAATATGGGAGGGCGGTCTTGCCATTTACGGAGGTATAATAGGAGCTATCGTTACCGCAGGAATATTTTTTAAAATAAGAAAGCTTAATGTTCTTAAAATGTTTGATATATGCTGCCTTGGTGTTATGATAGGTCAAGCTGTCGGCAGGTGGGGCAATTTTGTAAATGCCGAAGCCTTTGGCGGTGCGTGCAGCTACATATGGGGAATGAGCATTAACGGAGGAGAGTGTGTTCATCCGACGTTTTTATATGAATCGCTCTGGAATATTGCAGGTCTTACTATACTTTCATATCTGCACAGAAGAAGAAGGTATTACGGCTTTACGTTCTTTTCGTATCTTGCATGGTATGGAACGGGCAGATTTTTTATCGAAGGACTGCGCAGTGACAGCCTTTATCTTGGCGGTATACGCATATCGCAGCTTGTTGCGCTCGTTTGCGTATTTATAGGCACTGCGGTGAATATTTACCTTTCCAAAAGGAATAGCCATTGAAGTATTATCCGAACCCGCCTGAAACGGTGAAATTTAGGCATCTTTTAACTTGTTGTCCTTGAAAGGCGACACCCTACCGGCGTCCGCCGCATTAAAATATGCACAAAATTTCATCCGTTTCAGGTTCAAAGAATTTTTTGCAAACTATTTTTTGCCGATACAAGGCAAAAACGAAGCCGATACTGATGTATCGGCAAGGCTTTTAACGTAGTATCGGGGAAAAAGAGAAAGCAAAAAACGTGGTTCGGATAATTCTTCAATGGCTAAGTTTACAAATTAAGACATAAATTTTGTTAATTTCCACAAAGTGTATAATTTAAAACAAATATCCTATTGACTTATTTAACAAACCAAGTTAAAATATATTTGCGAAGCTATAATTTTTTATGCAAAGGAGAGTTATTATGAGAAGTTTAAAGAAGCTTATCACCATGCTTGTGGCTGTGGCAATGATACTTACTTCAATGGGTATACCTGCACTTGCGGCAAGCTTTAGTGATATTACAGATCAGCGTGTGTCGGAGGCTGTGGACAAGCTTGTGGGCTTTAATATTATCACAGGCTACGAGGACGGCACATTTAAGCCTGATAATCAGATTACAAGAGCAGAATTTGCTGCTATAGTTACACGTATGAAGGGTGTTGCAGATAACCTCAGCACAGATGCAGTTACAGGTTTTTCTGACCTTGACAATGATTCTTCACGTGCATGGGCACGTCCTTATGTAAAGGCGGCAGTAGACCTTAAGATTATAAACGGTTTTGAGGACGGCACTTTCAGAGCAGGGGAGCCTGTTACATATGAGCAGGCTGTAAAAATGCTCGTTTGTGCTGTAGGATATGAGGTTGTTGCAAGAAGTGAGTATAATAAGATTATTGCTACAAACCCCAATGCTACATGGTCAGCAGGCTATATTGCTGCTGCTAATAAGCACGGCATTACAAAAGGTGTAATTACTGCCAAAATTTCTGAGCCTGCTGCACGTGGTGTTGTTGCAGTGCTTACAAGCAACGGACTCGATGTTCCTGAAATCAAGGAGAATGAGGACGGAACCTTTGAAAAGGTTGACCCCGAAGAAGAAACAAATAAGAATGTTGAGGAAATAAAGGGGGTTGTATCGGGAACATATTACACAGGTCTTGATGCAGCAAGTGTGGATGTTGCTCAGAACGAAATTATGATTGGCACAGGCGAGGATAAGGAAACTTATGAGCTTTCAGCTGAACTCCGTAAGTCGATTAACTTTGAAGACCTTATCGGTAAGAATGTAGTTGCATATTACGATACTATTGACCGTCAGGTTACATCGGTTGTAGCACGTAATAACACAAGTACAATTATTAAAGAACAGGATATCATCAGCATAAACGGCGATACTGTAAGGTATTATACAGATGAAAACAGAAGAAATACAGATTCCATTTCACTTTCAGGATATACAAAAATATACAATGGTAAGTATTATCCTGCGGCAGATCTTGCAAATGATTTCAGAAACGGACAGATTGAGCTTATCGAGGGTGGCGGACAGAAGGTTGCCAAGATTACAAGCTATCAGGTGTTTGTTGTAAACAGCAAGAGCTTTACTTCAACAGAAGAAAGAATTTATTTCAAGGATAATAAGGAGTATAAACCTGGGGAGGCATTTTACGATTTCCCTGCGGCAACATCTTCAAAGCCCGAAATTTATCAGAATGGTGCGAAAAAAGAGTTTTCTTCATCACTATTCTCTGAATGGACTGTAATCAATCTTCTCGAATCTCCCAATGTTGGTGGCAACAAGGTTAACAGAATGTATCTTACCAGTGGCAAGAAGTCAGGTAAGATTACACAGGGTCTTGACGAGGAAAGAATGGTTATGATGGACGGTAAGGAGATTTTCCTGACACGTGACTATGCAGAAAGCAGTGACAAGGTTACATTTGAGCTTAATTCAACCTATTCCTATGTCCTTGACTACACAGGTCAGATTGCCGCAGTTGATAAGAAGGCTGCTGCAACAAATACTAAGTATGAAAATGGCTACATTATCGGTGCAGATGATGAAAAGGTGCGTCTTATTCTTAAGGATGGAACAGATACAACTGTTGCGATGAAGAAGAATGTCAAGATTGACGGTGTAAGCATTGATAAAGATGATGTAAAATCAAAGCTTGAAGCAACTGCAACATTGGCTAATAGCACAGAATGTTATCAGCCTGTAAAATATAATATTACAAACAGCGAACTTGTAGCACTTGATACAGTTGCAGATTCAACAGGTGCGAAAGCAACTGCTGTAGGAAGTAATAGTGATGATACATTAGTGTATTATGGTGCTAAAGAAACCTCTAGTGCTACTACAAGTGATGTTACTGTAACTGGTAGTAATGGAGAAAATTTGTGTCAGTTTTCTAATTCTACAATTGTTATATATGTACCATACGATAAATCTGCAGTAGCTGATTATTCTGTTATGTCAGCTTCTAAAGCATTTAATATATCTAAAAATAGAAAAATTGAGGCGTTGGGAACAGACAGCCTTGATGAACGTTTAAAAAGCACTGACATAGTAATTATGAATGCAAAAGATGCGTATGATCTTGCTCCAGCTTATACCTTTGCGGCAAACACACCATATATGCTTGTAACAAAGGTGCGTAACGGTGGAGAGGTGATTGAAGGATATTCAAATGGATCAGACACTACAATATCCCTTAATATCTCAGAAGAAAAGTACAAAGAATCAGGCGATAACGGAATACCTAGTGGAAATGTAGGAAAAGGAGACATTATTCGTTATATTAAAAATGGTGATTACGTTATTGCAATGGAAATGGTGTATGATGCAGACGGCGAAGGCGGAAAGCTTGGAGAAGATGGAAACAGTTTGGTTTTTGATTCGGAGGCTGGTTCAGGAGAATTGCATATCAAATATGTTGAAGCAGTAAAGAAAGATGAAGAAAACAAACAGCTTAGTGTCACAACGGATATAGGGGTATCCACTATTGATATAAATAAAGTTCTTGTATATAAAGTTGATTCTACCGTCGTTTACAGAGTTGATGGCAGTGAAATTGTTGCAGAGAAAATTTTGGATAATATTAATGTAGCAGAAGGAAGTGCCAGTGAAATAATTGTTATTACGAAGGATTCTGATTCGACAGCCAGACCAACAGCTAAAGCTATCTACATTGTAAAGTAAATAACTAACATTTTTTCAAGGTAAAGAGCAAAAGCTCTTTACCTTGATTTTTTTTTGTGGTAAAATAGATTTATCGAATTAAAAAAGGTGATTAAAATGCAAAGACGTATTTCAAGACAAATAAATGTTGGAGGTGTGCTTATCGGTGGCGGGGCACCCATAAGTGTGCAATCAATGTGCAATACCGATACACGTGATATTAGCGCAACACTTGCACAGATAAACGAGCTTCACAAGGCAGGGTGTGATATTGTTCGCCTTGCCGTGCCTGATATGAAAGCAGCGCTTGCCATTGCTCAGATTAAAAAAGAATCTCCCGTTCCCATTGTGGCAGATATTCATTTTGATTACCGTCTTGCAATAGAGTGCGCAAAGGGTGGAGTAGATAAAATTCGTATTAACCCCGGAAACATCGGCTCACCCGAGCGTGTAAAGGCAGTTGCAGAGGAATGCGGTGCAAGGAATATTCCTATAAGAATAGGGGTGAACGGTGGCTCGCTTGAGCGTGAGCTTTTGGAAAAGTATAAATCACCTACTCAAGATGCGTTATGTGAAAGTGCTCTTTCACATATAAAGCTTTTGGAGACTCAGGGATTTTATGATATTGCACTTTCTATTAAGTCCAGTAACGTAAGCGTGATGTATGAAGCATATAAAAAAATAGCGACAATGATAGACTATCCTCTGCATATAGGGGTTACGGAGGCAGGCACAGAGTACGGAGGACTTGTAAAAAACAGTATAGGAATAGGAAGTCTGCTCCTTGAAGGTATCGGAGATACACTCAGAGTTTCTCTTACCGCACCCGTTGTGCGTGAGGTAAGGGCAGGGATTGAGATTTTAAAAGCACTGGGGCTTCGTGGCGGTGTACAGTTTGTAAGCTGCCCGACCTGCGGACGTTGTAGGGTTGATATGATAAGCGTTGCAGATGAGGTTAGTGCAAGGCTTATACGTGTTAATAAAGATATAACTGTTGCGGTAATGGGCTGTGCAGTGAACGGCCCCGGTGAAGCACGGGAGGCGGATATAGGAATTGCGTGCGGCAATGGTGTAGCACTTCTCTTTAAAAAAGGTGAAATACAGCGTAAAATACCGATAGAATGCGCCGCTGATGAACTATTAAAAGAAATAGAGGATATGTAATGGAAAATAAGTACAGCTTAAAAACAGCATTCCCGAATGCTCCGTGCAGTGAGGAGCTTTCCTGTGCAGAGGTTATAAATATTAGTGCAGATGTAAAAACACGCAGTATCTGTGCGCAGATATTTTTGGATAAAATAATTGATGCTGACGATATAGATAGCTTTCGTGAAGCGGTTATCAAAAACTATAATCTTCACGATTTTTCTCTTGATATAAAATTTAATAAGGAAAACATATCCCCAAACGATGCAATTACTTATTGCATTGATCTAGTTAAAAAAGAAAATCCCTTATGGGGGGCGATTTTTGACTGCTGCATAGTGGAAGAATCAGAGGATAAAATAAAGGTTTATCTGCGTCACGGAAATAAAGAAATTTTAGAAACAGACGGTGCAGATAAAAAGCTTTCCACCCTTTTAAAAAAGAATTTTGAATTGGAGAGGGAAATTGTTTTCGATAACGAGGAAATGGATGTTAAAACACAGCTTGCGCCTATTTGTGCACCTAAGGTAAGCACTGCTCCGAAGAAGATTGTGTCTGTTGCCGCAGAGGGTGCGCTGATAGGAAAGCCGTTTACTGTGAATGACCTTATGCCTGTTTGCGATGTAAGCACAGATATAGGTGCCTGCATGATATACGGCGAGATATTTAACATTGATGCAAGAGAAATTGCAAAAATTAAAAAGAGCATAATTTCGTTTTACATAACCGACTATACAGGCTCCGTTACGGTTAAATGCTTTGTACCGATTGCAGCGACGGAGGAGGTAATGGGTGCGTTAAAGAGTAACGGGTGTGTTGCGGTAAGGGGAAAAGCAGAATTTGACAGCTTTTCACGTGAGCTTACTGTTATGGCAAGAGATATCGTACCATATTCAATGCCGAAAGAATCAGATAATGCAGAAGAAAAGCGTGTCGAGCTGCACGCACATACAAAATCCTCCGCAATGGACGCCGTTGTAAGCGCAAAAGAGCTTGTAAAGCAGGCTATGAAGTACGGACACAAAGCCGTTGCAATAACAGATCATGGGTGTGTTCAGGCGTTTCCCGAGGCATTCCATACAGCTGACGAAACAATTAAAATTCTCTACGGGTGCGAGGGATATCTTATTGAAGCAGGTGCGCCGCTTGTAAGAGAAACCAAGCGCTACCATATAATTATATTTGCGAAGAATCTGACGGGGCTTAAGAATTTGTACAAGCTCATAAGTGCGTCAAATCTTGAATATTTTCACCGACGGCCGCTTATTCCCAGAGATGTTCTTGATGCGCACCGTGAAGGGCTGATATTAGGCTCTGCGTGCGAGGCGGGGGAGCTT
>JAZRLV010000034.1:0-17260 GCA_045646985.1 Clostridia bacterium
TTTTCAGAAAGCTTCTCTGTTGCTTCTCTTATATAAAAATTCATTTCTTTTTCCAGGTGTGGGTCGTCTTTGAGAAGCATTTGGGCTGCGATTCCGCTATCCTTAAGCACAGTTAAGTCATTTGCAAGGTCTGCAATTTTAAAATGCAGTGCGCCATGCTGACGTGTGCCGAAAAAGTCGCCCGGACCACGAAGGGCAAGGTCTTTTTCAGATATTTTAAAGCCGTCGTTGCTTTTGGTCATTATCTGCATACGTTCTTTAATTTCATCGGAAAAAGAGCCACAGAAAAGCACGCAATAGCTTTTTTCGCTTCCTCTGCCGACACGCCCACGAAGCTGATGCAGCTGGCTAAGACCAAAGCGTTCGGCATTTTCTATTACCATAAGAGTAGCAGAGGGGACATTTACACCGACCTCGATAACAGTTGTTGAAACAAGAATCCTTGTGTTTCCCGTTACAAAATCTTTCATAGCAGTTTCTTTATCAGCGCTTTTCATTTTCCCGTGAACAATTCCCATAGGGATGTCGGGAAAAATTTCGTTAGAAAGGACTGCATAATGCTCCTGGGCAGATTTGAGGGGCATATTTTCAGATTCTTCAACACTGGGACAGACAATGTAGCATTGATTACCCTTTTGTACTTCTTTTCTGATAAAGGCATAGATGCGCTCACGCATGTTTTCGCCTACACAGTAGGTGTCAATAATCTGTCTGCCGGGCGGAAGCTGATCTATAACAGATATATCCATATCGCCGTATATAATCAGCGCAAGAGTTCTTGGTATGGGTGTTGCTGTCATTACAAGGGTATGCACACCGATGCCCTTGCCAGTGAGCTGCATGCGCTGTCTGACACCGAAGCGATGCTGTTCGTCTGTAATTGCAAGTGCAAGGGAGGAAAAGCTGACCTTATCTGTTATAAGTGCATGAGTGCCGAAAAGTGCATCTATATTGCCCTCTTGTAATTTCTGATATATATTTTTTTTCTCTTTTGCGCTGCTGCTTCCTGTAAGGAGTGCACAGCGTATGCCAAACTTTTCAAGCAGGGGAGAAAGGTCACTATAATGCTGACGTGCAAGTACCTCTGTAGGTGCCATCATTGCAGATTGAAAACCGTTTTTTGCACATATGTACATAGAAAGGGCGGCGACAACTGTTTTACCGCTTCCCACGTCGCCCTGAACGAGTCTGTTCATAATAAATCCTGAGGAAAAGTCCTTTATAATTTCATTTGACACTTTTTGCTGCGCGCTTGTCAGAGAAAAGGGAAGTGCAGATAAAAACGGAGTAATATCTGTATCTGAAAATTTAATTCCGTCTGTCCTTTTTCCTGATGCCTTCATTTTACGCAGAGCTGTCTGGAGGATAAAAAACTCCTCGAAAATTAGTCTCTTTTTTGCAATTTCAAGAGAATTGCTGTCTGACGGAAAATGTATATTTTTTATCGCAAAATCAATACTGCACAAAGAATAGTCACGCAAAATCTGTGCAGGGATAGTATCACGCATATAACTGCGGTAAGAATTATAAGCCTCGCTCACTGCCTTGCGCAGAAATTTTTGTGATATACCGCTCGTAAGTGCATAAATGGGCACAATGCATTTAGTACAGCCACTTTGAGAAGAAGGCTCAAATTCAGGAGAAAGAATTTCTTTATCTTTTCCACGAACGTTAATTTTACCATAAAAGGAATATTCGCACCCTACTTTAAACATATTCTTTACATATTTATTGTTGAAGAATATGCAGCTTGCAATACCGCTGTCATCACGGATTTGCAGTTTATAATATGTAAGACCTTTTCTTACATAGTGCTCCTTTACACTATTAATAACAATCCCGTTCACACACGCATAGCTGTCATGCTCAAGGTCAAATATTTTTTTTACCTTACTTCTGTCCTCAAACCGCACGGGGAAATATGTCAAAAGGTCCCAGACAGTAAAAACACCAAGGCGAAGCAGCTGCTTCGCCTTGGCATCACCTATTCCTTTAAGTAATCTGATATCTGTATTTTCGGGTTTAATCACGGGACATCATTTCCTTTTATTCTACAGAAATAATATAGTAGTAAACACTCTGACCGCCGTTGGCAACCATAATTTCCGCATCAGGGAAAATTTCCTCAACCGCATCGGCAATTTTTTGTGCGTTTTCCTGTGTTTCGTCCTCGCCATAGTAAAGTGTAATAATCTCGCTGTCATCATCGGCAATTTCTTCAACAAGCTTTACTGTAGCTGTAAAAATATCCTCCTGTGCAGAGAGAATATGACCGCCTGACACACCGATAATATTTCCCTCATGAATTTCCATGCCGTCAATGCACGTATCCTTTACTGCGTGGGTAACACTGCCGCTAGTAACCTTTTTAAGGCTGCGCTGCATTTTAGAAGTGTTTTCTTCAACCGTTGCCTGTGGGGAATATGCCATCATAGCACAGATACCCTGCGGTATAGAGGTTGACTCTATAACAATTACATTGCAAGAGGCAATCTGGGCCGCCTGCTGCGCTGCCAGAACAATGTTCTTATTGTTGGGGAGAATGTATACATTATCTGCATTTGCCTCCTCAACAGCAGTTAAAATATCGTCAGTACTGGGGTTCATTGTCTGACCACCATGAATAATATTTGTAACCCCAAGCTCACGGAAGGTGGTTATAAGTCCGTCACCATTTGCAACCGATACAACTGCAATTTCTTTATGTTCGGAAGGCTCTGCCTTTGCCTCTGTAGCGGCACCGCCTACAATATCGGTATGCTGCTCACGCATGTTTTCGATTTTTATATTTACAAGCTCGCCAATTTTTACTGCCTGTTCAAGAACAAATCCGGGATGATTTGTATGAATGTGCACCTTAACGATGTCATCTTCGTCAATTACTATCATACAATCGCCCTTAGGTTCAATAGCGTTACGCATTTTAGCCGCAGTGGTCTGCGCCTTGTATTTATTTATTATAAATTCCGTACAGTATGCAAATTTAATGTCCTCTGTATTGATAGTGCTCTGCGCCTTTGCGGGGGCAGTTGCAGCAAGTGAGGAATCCTTAAGCTCTGTTACATTGCCGTCTATTGCTGACAAAAAGCCTTCAAATATAAACACAAGTCCTTGTCCGCCTGCGTCAACAACGCCTGCCTGCTTAAGCTGTGGAAGCATCTGTTGTGTTTGGGCGAGTGCCTCACACATGGATGCGTAAACATGCTTTAAAAGCTCAGCAACGCTGTCGCCCGCATAGCTTTCAGCACCCTCGGCAGCAGCCCTGATAACTGTAAGGATAGTACCCTCGGTAGGCTTCATAACAGCACGGTATGCCGTATCACTGCCGCCCCTTAGTGCGTTTTTCATCGTTTCTACATCTATAGCTTCGCAGCCATCTGCTTTTTTAGATATTCCACGAAAAATCTGTGACAGAATAACACCTGAGTTACCACGTGCACCACGAAGAGTAGCCTTAGCAACTGCTGCGGCAACGTCGGATGCGGTTTGAAGTGAAGTATCCTCAACACTGCGTGCGGCATTTATAAAAGTAAGCGACATATTGGTGCCTGTATCTCCGTCGGGTACGGGGAATACGTTAAGTGCATCAACCAGCTCTCTGTTGTTTGATAAATTGTTGGCACCTGAAATTATCATCTTGGATAAAAGCGGTGCATCTATAAATTTAGTCATAAAAATCCTCCGATTTTAAGCAAATGCGTTAGTATCCGAACTCGTTTTTTTGCCGGATTTTTTCGCCATTGCTATGCTTAAGCATTTGTCATACGAATGCTTTCAACAAATACATTTACAGCCTTTACATCCATACCTATCAGTTCAGAAAGGCGGTACTTTACCCCGTGAATAATACTTTCACAGATAGCGTTGATGTTTACACCGTACTGAACAACTATATACATATCCACAGTGATTTCATCCTCACTTACAGATACCTTTATTCCTTTTGCAAGGTTTGACGGCTTAAGCAGACTCACAATCCCGTCCTTGGGGCTGCGGATAGCCATTCCGACTACACCGTAGCAGCTTGTGGCAATTATACCGGCTGCGTTTGCAATAACATTGTTTGATATAACTATACTGCCGTATTTATTATCTGTTTTTGCTGCCATAATAATAACCTCCTTAAATTTTCACATATATAGTATACCTTATAATCGGCGCTTATGTCAACAATTCTATTTTTTTATTATTTGAAAAATCCTCTGAATTACTTGTAAAAAGTAGTATTTGCCTGTTCTTTGTCATATTTTCCAAAAGTTTGACGGTGTTTTCACGGCGATTGGAATCATACTGAAGAAAGGGTTGGTCAAGAATAATGCATGACGAGGTATCTTCAAAAAGCATATCGACAAGTGCGAGCCTTAATGACAGATAAAGCTGGTCAACCGTTCCGCCTGAAAAAAGCTCACTCTTTCTTGGAATATCGGTATCAATCGTCAGGTTAAACTGCTCGTCACTGAAAATGCGTGAATATTTACCCTCTGTAATAGTGCTGAAAAATTCTGACGCTTTCTTATTTAAGGCGGGGGTAAAGTTTCGCTGCATTTTTTCCTGTGCAGTGGAAAGAGCGCTGCTTGCAAAAGTAAGTGCACGAAGCCTCTTTAAAAGCGCTTGCTTTTTCTCGTAAAGAGAGTCAAGTCCGTCTGTAGTGTTTTGTGAAAGCCCCATTGTAAGAGATTTTATTTTCACATTAAGTGAATTTAATCTATCCTGTGCTGTTTTTGAATTTTCCTTTAGCACTTCAAGATTTTTTTCGTGCTGCTTTTTCTTTTCTTCAAGTTTTTCAAGCTCTGCTTTAAGCGTATCAATTTCTTCGGATTGAACAGTAGTGTCTTTTACAGGCTCTTTTATGAAAAATTTTGCACTAAAGCAGATTGCGGAAAGCAGGAATGCAAAAATACCAAGCAACAGATTGACGAAAAGACATACCGCACCTGTAAGCGCAAGAATAATTCCTGCTAAGGTAAATTTATTTTTATGAGTGTTTGTGTTTTCTGCTTTTAAAACATTGTTAAGATATGCTTCTTTTTCTTCTATACGGCCGCAAAGATGGGCTATATCTGCCGTGAAATCCTTAGTCAGCGCTTCTTCATATTTCACTTGTGCATCATTTGCATACTGCTTTGTGCTATGAAGAAGCGAACGGGAATTCTCAAGCTCATTTTGCATTGACACTTGCAAGGTGCGCTTATGCTCAAGCTCTGAAATCTGTGCTGAAAGCTGCGGCAGAGAGCCGCCTGCGCCACGAAGGGGCTGTATTTCACGTCGTGCACTTTCAAGGATTTTAACAGCCTTTTCAAAATTGATATTTTCATCGCCACCGGCAGAAATATTTGAAAGCCGCTGAACAATTTCGTCATTTGTGCCTGTAAATATGGTCGACATTTGCCTGATGAAAAGTGTTTTAAGGAATGTATCGCTTCCAACACCGACAATTTCTTCGGGAGAAAGTGAAAGCTCCTTTCCGGTATCGGTATCATAAATACGCAATGTATCGTGCTTTTTTGCTACACCTGCCTTGCGGTAAATGGTAATGTTTTTGCCATCTGGAAGAACGGCACTTAGCTTTCCCTCACATTCTCCACCGTCCCAGGGAGTATATTTTTCACGCAGTGAGGCACTTTTTCCTCTGTTATCGCCAAAGCCGTAAAGCATTGCGTAAATAAAGCTCATAATCGTGCTTTTACCGCTTTCGTTATTTCCGCATATTATGTTTAGTCCGTCAGAAAACTCAATCGTTTTGTTTTTAAACTTTCCAAAGGAAATAATTTCGAGATTTTTAATTATCATAGTGCACCTCCTACATCGGGGACACGTCCGCTTAAAGCATCAAGTCCTGCCCGTGCGCTGTTTACAAAATCTTCCTCATTATCTGTAAGAGTGCGCAACTGCCGCAAAAATTCCCCACGCAGGCCTTCCTCTTTTTCTATAGAATCAAGGTCATAGCCGGGAGTTGTGGAATCTGAAACCTCTATATAAAAGGCAAGCGGTGCAAGCTCCTTTTCTATTACTGCAATGTTAAGAAATTCATTTTCATAAAGAGTGCCCTGCAGTGTAAGGCGGAAGAGGTCAGTTTCATTAATAATGCTTTTTGCTTCTTCAATTATACTTAAGGTATCCTTACCCGTTATGTCAAGTGAAATGTTCTGATATTTTCTTTTTGTAAGACAAATGCGGAAAAGAGCAGTGTTCTCTTTTGAAATTTCAGCATATATAAAGCCCGTAGTCCCGTCATCGTTAAATTTATGACCTTCGGGCGTTCCGCAATATGCGCAAGTGGTGCTTTCTATATCAAAAATTTCAGCATTATGTATATGACCAAATGCCGCATAATCAGGTTTGAGAGAAGAGAGTGTTTCTTTATTTATTATGTTATACGTACTGCCGGGTGTTAAATCTCCGTGCAGACACATGATGTTTATTTTTTTGCTATCCAAAATACATTCTGAAAATGATGAAAGTGTAGTGGGCGAGGAGTAGGATTTACCCCAAAAAACAACATTTTTTTCAGGAATTTCAAAGGAATGCTCAAAGCACGGGAAAATATGTACATTATCAGAAAAATAATCTTCCTTTAAAAATGGTGACTGCGCACACATATAATCGTGATTTCCGCAAAGAATAAAAACGTCAACGGGGGAAAGAGCAGAAAGCGTATCACGCACAAAGTCACAATCTGAGCGTGACGGGTCGGGGGTATCAAATAAATCACCGCAGATTAAAAGTGCATCAACCTTTTTTTCTTTGCAAAAATTTACAATTTCAGAAAGTGAAGAACGAATTTCACTGCTTCTTTGGGCGGCAAGAGTGCTGCTAAGCCCCTGACAGGGGGCGCCAATGTGTAAATCTGCGCAATGAACTATTTTTAATGACATGACTCAAACCTCCTAAAAAAATGATTGAAATTGGTAAAATTATGTGGTAGAATGAAATTTGAGGTGATTTAAATGATAGCACACGTAGTTTGTTTTAAAATGAAAAAATTTGCCCTTGGAAAAACTAAGGAGCAAAATCTTTCAGAGCTTAAAAAGAGAGTGGAAGTTCTTCCAAAGGAAATTTCCGTAATACGTGCGTTTCAGTTTGCTTTTAATGAGAGCGGCAAAAAATATGATGCCGTGCTTGTAGAGCTTTTTGAAAATGATGAAGCGCTCAATATATATGACAACCATCCTGTACATTTAGGTGTAAAGGAATATATCCATGAGGTATGTGAGGAGATGGCTGTCAGCGACCAGAGGTTTTAATCCTTAATTTTTGCAACAAGGCGGCAAATGGGAACACCCATTTGAGAAAAACGGGTTTCGTACTCGGTCATAACATTTCCCTCAAAGCTGCTGTTATGTAAATCGTATGTAACACAGGAAACTTCAAAACCGTTTTCGGGGAAGCTTTCCAGGGAAAAATCGAAAAGCTCACGGTTATCTGTTTTAAAGCAGATTTCCCCGCCATCCTTAAGCAGCCTTTTATAGATTTCGAGAAAGCCGCCGTGTGTAAGGCGTCTTTTTGCGTAACCTTTTTTAGGCCAGGGGTCACTGAAATTCAGATAGATTCTGTCAACACTTTTATCGGGAAAGCTTTCAGAAAGAAACTGGAAGTTTCCACGCATAAAACGTATGTTTGAAAGATTGGCAGCGGCAGCCTTTTCCATTGCAAGCACTATTACGTTTGAAACCTTTTCAACGGCTATATAGCGCACATCAGGATTAAGAGAAGCTGTCTGTGTGATAAAACCACCCTTGCCGCAGCCTATTTCTATATGTAGGGGACTGCTGCCCACAAAGGTACGGGCAGCATCGTCGTAATTTTCAAGTGTTATATTTTTACATGAAGCAAGCCTTTCTTCAAGGTGATTGCGTGCTCTCATTCTCATTGTAATTTGTCAACTCCTGCTTTTGCATAAACTTTGTCACGGCCGCTTAACCTTCCGTAAAATTCAACTATTTTGAATTTTATTTCAAAGGGAACGCTGCCGTCTTCATTTTGTGCGGTGATTATATCATAGCTCTCCTCATCAAGCATAGCTTTAAGCTTTTTATCCGCCTCTTGTGAAGACGTTGTTCCATCAACAAAACAAAGAGGGGGAAACATAACGCACCACCAGTTTTTACCCTCCGCCTTGCCGATTTTGATACGCACTGCATCATAATTTCCGGCAGGAAGAGAAATATTGTCATAGTGTTTTGTAGGGAAATTGAAATTTCCGTACTCAACATCTACACTGTAACCGAAGCCGTTTTCACGTATAACGTCCTCGGCCTCTTTTTTATAAACATCAAGTTGTGACGTGACTTCTGATTTTTTTGTAAAATCAGATCTGCTTTTAGCTAAAATAGCATCACGTACTTTAAGTTTGAGATTCTGGTCAGCTTCGCTGTCACTGTTTGCAATTACATGCAATCTCACAATATTTTGCGAAAGCTGTGAATTTACATTTGTTGAATATCCGATAAGTAGAAACAGTACAAGCATTGATACTGCAAGCATAGTAATAAAATTTTTCATACGGTAACACCTCATATGTAAGTATTGCCGTAAGATATAAAATTTATACAGGAGTGCAGATATATACTGTTTTGTATTTTCCCCACAAGGCTTTTTTTGCCTCACGTGCTTCGTCATAAGTTCTGAAAATGCCAAACACTGTAGGACCGCTGCCACTCATCTGCGCCTTTATTGCGCCAAGCTCCTTAAGCTCGTCCTTCAGTGTAGAAAGAACAGGATGCTCTGACAGGCTGACCTCTTCAAGGACATTACCCATAGAGTCAGCTATCATATCAAGATTGCCGTCAGAAAGACCTTCGATAAGTCTTTTTGTGTCGGGGCGCTTATAATCAGAGCACGAATCAATTTTTTCATATACTGATTTTGTGCTTATGGAAAATGACGGCTTTACAAGAACAATGCTGCACTTAGGAATTTTAGGGAGAGGGGAAAGCTTTTCCCCGATTCCTTCGGCAAGGCGTGTTCCGCCCAGAACGCAGTAGGGAACATCGGCACCTATCTTAACACCTATATTGCACAGCTCTTTAAGAGAAAGCCCTGCATTAAAAAGCTTATTCATAGCCTTAAGCACAGCAGATGCATTGCTGCTGCCGCCGGCAAGTCCTGCACCTACAGGAATACGTTTTGAAATATCTATGCTGACGCCGCTTTTAATTCCAGTATATTTAAAAAATTCGTCAGCCGCCTTATATGCTAAATTGTTTTCATCTATAGGCAAATAAGGAAGATTTGTCGATATTTCAATTCCGTGCTTTATCTGCGTAACGGTAATAATATCAAAAACAGACACAGTCTGCATTACCATCTGTACTTCGTGATAACCATTGTCAAGTCTGCCCAGAACGTCCAATGACAGATTTATCTTGGCAAATGATTTTGCAACAGTTTTTTTCATAATACACCTCTTAGTTATCTAACAGTAATAATAAGTATATCATATTAATTATAATTCAAAATAAAAGAAAAAGCAATAAAATTTTGTCAATACTTTAAAAGGAGTGAATGCTATGTTTTATATAGGCTGTCATCTTTCTGCATCGAAAGGTTTTTTGCATATGGCAAAGGAGGCGGTGTCCATTGGTGCTAATACCTTTCAGTTTTTCACAAGAAACCCCAGAGGCTTTGCCGCAAAAGATATAGATGAAAATGACGTAAAGGCTTTTATCGAATTTGCCTCTGAGCATAAATTCGGAAAAATTCTGGCACATGCGCCATACACCCTCAATCCGTCATCAGCAGATGAAAAGGTGCGTGACCTTGCACTGCGTATTATGAGTGATGATATGGAAAGAATGGAATACATCGGGGGAAATCTTTATAATTTTCATCCCGGAAGCCACGTAGGACAGGGTGCAGAGAAAGGGATTGAGCTGACAGCGCAGCTTTTAAACAGTGTTCTTACCGAGAATCAGACAACGACGGTTTTGCTTGAAACCATGTCCGGAAAAGGTAGCGAAATCGGAAGAAGCTTTGAAGAAATAAAAGCTATTATTGACAGCACAAACCTTAGTGACAAGGTCGGAGTTTGTCTTGATACATGCCACGTATACGATGCGGGATATAATATTGTAGAAAATCTTGACGAAGTGCTTGATGAATTTGATAAAATTATCGGGCTTGATAAGCTTTGCGCAATCCATATAAATGATTCTAAAAATCCCTTTGTAAGCCACAAGGACAGACATGAAAAAATAGGTGAGGGATATATAGGACTTGATGCTATGAGCAGCATTATAAATAATCCGAGAATTAAGCATCTGCCGTTCTTTTTGGAAACCCCCAATGAGCTTGACGGATATGCACAAGAGATAGAAATGCTTAAAACCAAGCGGTTATAAAAATAAGGAGGCTTTCGCCTCCTTATTTTTATAACTGACAGTTATCGTCAGTACAGCTTGCACTGCATTTTATAAAACAAACAACTGATGTTATAATCAAAGAGAAAAACAGAAGCAAAAGTCCTGTTATAATTGCACCAATTACGCTTGTAGCAGCAAACGAAACGGCAAGAAGAATCAATGATGTTAAAATTGTTCCGAGGATACCTGTAAGAAGAACTCCAAGAACTCTGCAAACACAACTGCGTATACCGCTTAAACGGAAAAAGACAGAGCCGGCAAATGTTATTGCCAGATATACAACGGCGATGCCCAGTGCGACCCATAAAAAGGCGGTGCCTACTGTGATAACAGCTGAGAAAGTAAGAAATGCGGTGATTATTCCGATAACAATACTTGCCAGAACACCTATGCCTATACAGTCATTTCTGCAAGTGCATCCACATCCAAGATTTGACATAAATTATTCACCTCCCGTATATAATATGTGGAAAAAATGTGTGATGTGAATGGGAAAGAAGATTACAGAACTAAAATCCAAATTCGGGCATATCCTATAGAGAAGGGGTGGGGAGGGTGCGCACAAGACGGATTTATAAGAAAATTATTGTAATAGCATTGATTGCTACAGGTGTTTTGCTGATTGCATTTTCATATCTCTTTATAGTAACTCTGCGCCCGAGAATTATAAGCATATCCCAGAGCTTTGCGGAAAATGAGGTGTCAAGTATAATTGACAGTGAGATACAGCATTTAATGCTGGAGGAATTCTTAAGCTATGATAAATTAACAATAATAAGCCGTGACGGACAGGGCAGAGTGACCTCTGTAAGTACAAATTCTGTAGTAGTAAATAATTTTGCAAATAATCTTGATATTAAAATCGGAGACAGAATTGAAGCTTTTGACGTCGTTGAAAATAAAGTGTACTTATCAGCACTTTTAGGTATGGATTTACTTGTAGGAATGGGACCCAAGGTTCCTATAAGGTTTGAGCCTGTTTCCGTAACGCATGCAGATGTTTGGCACAGCTTTGAAGAAGCAGGAATAAATCAGACACTTCATACAATAATGATTAGTGTTTCGATAGATATAGAAATACTTTTACCATTTGCCTACAGTACAATGAACGTAGTATCAGAAATGCCTATAGCACAGACTTTAATAGTGGGAACTGTACCTGATGCGTATTTTAATAAAAAGAATTGAGGAAAGAGAAAATTCCTTAAAATTTAGTTGACTAATTTAAAAAAAAGCTGTATACTAGTATAAACAGTATTTTGATAAGGAGCTTGCAAGTTATGATTTCAAAAGAGATTGTTGTGCAAAATCAAGTTGGATTGCATGCACGTCCTGCGACATTCTTCATACAAAAAGCAAACGAGTTCACTTCTGCAATATGGATTGCAAAGGATGAACGTAAAGTAAATGCAAAAAGCTTGCTTGGTGTTTTGTCGCTGGGAGTTACTCGTGGAATGAGTGTTACACTTGTTGCAGACGGAACAGATGAAGAAGCAGCAGTAAATGAACTGGCAAATCTGGTTGCGACAAATTTTGCAGAATAAGCTTTCGAGGCCTGACGGTGAGTCGGGCTTTTTTTAACTTTGGAGGAATCAGCTACTATGAAAATCAAACTGACACTATTAGCAGTTGCTGTTATGATGCTTTTTTCTTCTTGCTTTGCTCTTCCCGAAAAGATACCGATTTCGCAAAGTGTAATAGAGCAGTCTGAAAACACTGCACAATTTCATTTTATTGATGTAGGGCAAGGGGACTGTACTCTTATACAAAGCGGTGATACGAATATACTGATTGATTCGGGAACAGGTGAGAGTGGAGGCATTATTTGCGAATATCTTGAAAATTCAGGCATAAAATATCTTGATTGCTTTATCGCTACGCACCCGCACGAGGACCATTTGGGCGGCGGCAGTGCTGTTTTATCATCTGTAGATGTCGGGAAAGTATATATGAACGGGGAAACGTCAAACTCGTACTTTTTTGAAAAGTTTGTCGATTCAATGATTGATATGGAGCTTACCGGGCAAATTCCTAAAATTGACACTGTATACGAGATTGGACCTTTCAAACTTGAATTTTTGTCGCCGTTAAAGGATTATGGAAATGCAAATGATAATTCTCTTGTTGTAACTATAGCATATAAAGATATAAAAGCACTTTTTATGGGTGATGCTGAAAGAGCTGTTGAGGCTGACCTTATTAAAAATGGTGCGGATATACGCTCTGACATTATTAAGGTAGGACATCACGGAAGCAGATATGCCTCGTCAGCAGAGTTTTTAAATGAAGTATATCCCTCTCTTGCAATTATTCAGTGCGGGAAAGATAATTCATACGGGCATCCGCATAAGGAGGCGTTAGAACGTATCAAGGAGTGCGGGGCAAAAATTTTGCGCAGTGATGATGCAGGAACAATAGTGATAAGAACCGACGGAAAAAATCTTTATGATGCATCGGGCGAGGTTTACGAAAAAACTTCAAGTGTAGAAATTGAACAAATTTATATAGGGAATAAAAAATCAAAAGTTTTCCATTGTGAAGAATGTAAGAATCTTCCCGGTGAAAATAATCGTGTGCAATTTAAACTGCGGGAAGATGCATTAAATGCAGGATATTCTGCGTGTGGAAACTGTAAGCCATAAGGAGGAATAAAAATGAAGGTTATACTTTTTAACGGAAGTCCAAAGAAAAACGGTTGTACATATACGGCTCTTTTGGAGATAGAAAAAGAACTTAATAATGAGGGGATTGAAACGTTGATTTTCCATGCAGGTGCGGCAACAAAGGGCTGCCTTGGTTGTGGTTACTGCCTGAAAAACGGAAAATGCATAACAGATGACTGCGTAAACGAGGCGGCAGCGCTTCTTAAAGAGGCAGACGGTGTTGTATTTGCATCGCCCGTTCATTATGCGGCGGCATCGGGTATGATGACGTCATTCCTTGACAGGCTGTTCTATTCAGCAGGAAATGCGCTCAGACTTAAGCCGTGCAGTGTTGTGGCATCGTGCAGAAGAGGCGGCGCAACTGCAACGCTTGACCAGCTTCTTAAATATCCTGAATTTAAAGAAATGCCTATTGTAAATGCACAGTACTGGGCTATGGTGCACGGCAATACACCAGAAGAGGTTATAAAAGACGAAGAGGGAATGCAGACCATGCGTACACTGGGAAAAAATATGGCATGGCTGCTTAAATGTATTGATGCAGGAAAAAGAGCAGGAATTAATAAGCCGCAGGCAGAGGAAAAAATAAAGACTAATTATATCAGATAAGGGGAGTTTGGATTGAAAAACAGTAAATTTCAAGCTTTTAAAGAATATGTATGTGGGAAAAATATTGCTGTAGTAGGTATCGGTATAAGTAATATACCGCTTATTAAGCTATTGTGTGAAAGCGGTGCGAAAGTCAGTGCATATGACAAAAGAGAATTGTCAGAGCTTGGCGAAAATGCAGCGCAGCTTGAAAAAATGGGTGCAGAGCTTGTATGCGGAGAAGATTATATGGAGAATCTTAAGGGAGAGATTATATTTAAAACCCCGGGAATGCGCTTTGACCACCCCTCGCTTGAAAAAGCACGTGCAAACGGCAGTATTGTAACAAGTGAAATGGAAGTGTTTTTTGAGGTTTGCCCGTCAAAAATTATTGCAGTTACAGGTAGCGACGGAAAGACTACAACAACAACATTAATATATAAAATATTGAGTGAAAGCGGCTATAAATGTCATCTTGGGGGGAACATCGGAAATCCGCTGCTATGCATGGCAGATGAAATTGGAAAAGATGATATTACAGTGCTTGAGCTTTCAAGCTTTCAGCTGCATACTATGAAAAAAAGTGCAGATGTTTCAGTTGTTACAAACATCACTCCAAATCATCTGGATATGCATAAATCCTATGAGGAATATATTGAGGCAAAGAAAAATATCTATCTTCATGCAGATAAGGATAGCGTTCTTGTTGTAAATAAGACAAACGATAAGTCCTATGAATGCAAAAACAGCGCAAACGGCACTGTTCGTGTCTTCGGTTACGACAGTGAATGTGATGTTTATTCAGACAACGGAGCAATTTATGCTTTTGGGAAAAAGCTTCTTGATATCAGTGATATTAATATCCCGGGGGAGCACAATGTGCAAAATTATATGACTGCTATTGCGGCTACTTATCCTCTTTGTAAGGAAGAGGCGGTGCGCACTGTTGCACGTACCTTTGGCGGCGTTGCACACAGAATAGAATTTGTACGTGAAAAAGACGGTGTAAAGTATTATAACAGCTCTATTGATTCAAGCCCTAACAGGACAATAAATACACTTAAGGTGTTTGACAAGGTTATTCTCATTACAGGAGGAAAGGATAAGGGGATATCGTATGACTCTCTGGGAGAATGGCTGGCAAAGAAAACAAAGCATATTATTCTTATAGGTAAAACAGGTCCCGTTATAAAAGAGTCTCTTGATAAGTATGTGGAAAAAACAGGTGAGGGAAAGGATATTAAGAGCCAGTTTTGCACAACATATGAAGAGGCAGTTAAGGCGGCACAAAAGGTGGCAGAAAAGGGCGATGTTGTACTGCTTTCAAACGCAAGCACAAGCTTTGATATGTTCAGAAACTTTGAAGAGCGGGGAAATCTCTTTAAAGATATAGTAAATGCTTTGTAAGGATTGATACAATGAATATTTCAGAATATTTAAAAATATTGGATGAGCCATACGGCGTCAGCGGAAACGAAAAGGGTATACGTGAATGCGTAAAGACTCTTTTTGAGAAATATTGTACACAGGTTTATACAGATACTCTCGGTAATGTTATTGGTATAAGAAAAGGAACCAATGAAAATGCGCCTTCGTTAATGATTGAGGCGCATATGGACGAGCTTGGTCTTATGGTAAGCTCAATTACTGATGAAGGCAGCTTAAAGTTTGTTACGGTTGGAGGATTTGACCCGAAAGTTCTTCCAGGAACAGAGGTTAGCGTCTGGGGAAAGGAAAAGCTTTTCGGGGTAATCGGTGCAAAGCCTCCACATCTTGTAACGCACAGAAGCAAGGTGCAAAAAACAGATGAGCTTTGTGTAGATATAGGATACAGCAAGGAAAAGGCACAGGAAAAGGTGTCGGTGGGAGATATAATTACAATAAATACTTCCTACACGCCGCTTTGTGAAAGCATGGTTGCAGCAAGATGTATTGATGATCGAGGCGGACTTGCTATAGTTATGAGGGTGTTGGAGCTGCTCTCAAAATTTGAAATTGAAAATGATATTATTGCAGTGGCAACTGTTCAGGAGGAAGTAGGTCTGCGTGGCGCAAAAACGGCGGCGGCATCAATTATGCCCGATTGTGCTATTGCACTTGACGTATGTCACGGGGAAAGCAGCGGGGTAAGTGATGATGCATACCCCTTGGGGAAAGGTCCGGTAATTACAATCGGACCGAATCTGCACACTAAAATGACGAAAAAAATTATTGCTCTTGCAAACAGTGCAGAAAATGACATTCAGCTTGAAGTGTGCGGTGGCGATACGGGAACTGATGCATGGGAAATTCAGGTTGCAGGAAGCGGAGTTCCGACTGCGCTTTTGTCAATTCCGGTAAGATATATGCACGCAAATTATGAAGTTGCTGATACAAAAGACATGGAAACGGCAGCGCAGATTATTGCACACTTTGCCCGTGCTTTGAAAGGGGGCGAATGCCTGTGTTATTAAAGGAGCTTGTATCACTTGCCGGCCCGTCAGGATTTGAGGATGAGGTGCGTGAATTTATAAAAAAGCATGCATCTTGTGATGAAATGTATACAGATACAATGGGAAACCTTATCTGCCATAAAAAAGGAAACGGCAAAAAAATAATGGTTGCCGCACACATGGACGAGGTAGGATTTATAATTACTGAAATAACAGACAGCGGATTTTTAAAATTTGATACGCTGGGAGGAATAGAAACCAAAGTCCTCAGCGGCAAAAAAGTTTTAATAGGAAAAGAACGCATCCCTGGAATTATAGGTGCAAAGGCAATCCATCTGCAAAAGCGGGAGGAAGTTTTTTCACCGCTTAAAATAAAAGATTTGTATATAGATATTGGTGCTAAGGATAAAGAAAGTGCCAAAAAATTGATTGAGCTTGGCGAATATGCGGTCTTTGACGGAGAGTACACCGAATTTGGCGATAATCTTGTAAAGAGCAGAGCGCTTGACGACCGCATTGGTTGTGCCATAATGCTTGAGCTGATGAAAGAAGAATGTCATGACGACATGTACTTTGTCTTTACCGTTCAGGAGGAGGTCGGACTTCGTGGGGCGAGAGTTTGTACTAATGCCATAAAACCCGAAATCGCCCTTGTTTTAGAGGGAACAACCTGTTCTGACGTGTACGGAAGCAAACCGCATAATCAGGTAACTAGTCTGGGCGGCGGTGCTGTGATGACTGCAATGGACAGTGCTGCAATTTCAGATAAAAAATATTTTGATTTTATAATGAATACAGCCATAGAGAACAATATTCCATTACAGATAAAGCGTACTGCTGCGGGCGGAACTGATGCAGGTGCAATACAAAGAAGTGATACAGGAGTTAAAACGGCGGTGCTTGCCGTTCCTTGCAGATATATACATTCGCCTGTAAGTGTGATGTGTAAAAAGGACCTTGAAAGTGTATACCATCTTTCCAAGGTTATCTTGAAAACGATAGGAAGGAGCAATCTTTGATGGAGCTTTTGAGAAAAATGACTATGTGCGCCTCGACTTCAGGCAGAGAGGATAATATACGCAGTATTATAAGTGAAGAACTTGAGGGATACTGTGACGAGATTTACAGCGATACGTTAGGAAATCTTATCTGTCATAAAAAGGGTGGCGGTAAAAAGGTCATGCTTGCTGCACATATGGATGAAATAGGGTTTATA
>JAZRLV010000035.1:0-6458 GCA_045646985.1 Clostridia bacterium
TAGGAGTTTGGGTTAAAAAGAATCATACAATGAAGTAAATAATCAAAAAAGCAAGTCACTTCTTTTGTGACTTGCTTTTTGATGGCGGAGAAGGAGGGATTCTACCCGTTTGTGGTACCCGACATCTGTCTGCGGAGAGTAAATCTCCTTGCCATCTGTCGACCGCTGTACAACTCTGCGCCCTCGCTTCTTCTGCCACCGGCAGCGCTCAGGCTCGATTCCCTCGCACCTCTGGTGCTCGTGTTTGAATCCTCTTATTTCAAGCAACAAAAAAGCGACTACCCACTAAAGTGGATAATCGCTTTTTCCTGGCGGAGAAGGAGGGATTCGAACCCTCGCACCGGTTTCCCGACCTACGCCCTTAGCAGGGGCGCCTCTTCGACCTGCTTGAGTACTTCTCCATATGCAGTAAAGCTACCAATCAAGGAATAATCCTTGCATAATATTAAAATGGCGGAGAGGGTGGGATTCGAACCCACGCGCCCTTTCGGACAAACGGTTTTCAAGACCGCCTCGTTATGACCACTTCGATACCTCTCCAACAAATCCGACTTTGATAGTATACCAAATCAAAGTTTAAATGTCAATAGATTTAATAGAAAAAACTTAAAAAATTACTCCATTTTTGAAAGAGCATCTTTTGCAGCTTCAATTTGTGCTTTTTTCTTGCTGTTAGAGCTTCCTTTACCTAAAATTTTGCCGTTTGCACACACCTGTACCTTAAATATACAGTCATGCACTGGTCCAACGGCAGAGATAACCTCATACTTGATTTGACAAGGACCGTTTTGCTGTAATTTTTCCTGAAGCTGTGTTTTATAATCAGGTTGTCTTCCTATGATTACGGCTTTATCAATTTCATCTGCATATACGGATAACAAATAATCACGTGTGTTATCCATTCCTGCATCAAGATACATCGCCGCAATATGCGCCTCAAACATATCTGCTAAAATAGAGGGACGTTTTCGTGCCCCTTCTTGTTCAGCACCATTTCCAAGGCGCATATATTTATCGATTTCCAACTTAAGAGCAAGAGAAGAGAGCGCTTCCTCGCAAACGAGTGAGGAACGCAGATGTGTCATCATACCTTCGTTAAGATGGGAATGATTTGTAAACAAATATTCACCTACCAGAAAATCAACTATGGCATCTCCAAGAAACTCTAAACGTTCATAGCTTACAACATTGTTTTCAAGTGCATATGTTCCATGCGTAAATGCCGTTTGTAAAAGCTGTGAATCTTTAAAGAAATAGCCTATTTTTTTCTGAAACTGATTTATATCCACGAGAAAGATACTCCTTCTTATGTATTATACTAATTCGTTAATTCGTTCTGCAACGTCGCCGACTGTCTCGATGCCTTCGAGCTGCTCATCTTCAATTTCAATATTGAATTCATCTTCAATATCACAGATAATAGTAGCGATGTCAACGCTGTCTGCGTGAAGGTCAGCAATGAATTCTGTGTCTTCTGTGATATCGGCAGCGTCTATTTTGAGACGTGCACCCATCGCATCTGAAATAATTTCCCTAAGTGTGTCGATAATCATAATATTTGCTCCTTTCAGCATTTTTATACATGAATATGATAATATAATTTAGCGACTACGTCAAGCATAAAAAAAGAAAAAAATCGCATTTTGTTAAATTTTCCGAATAAAAAAAGGACTTCTAAAAATACGTATAGAAGTCCTTGAATATTTATTAGATGAAAACGTACAGGGCACACAACAGGAGAGCCGTTATTTGAAGCATTACTGCATTTATTGCTGCAAAATATGAACGGCTGCGGAAATCATATACGATAACAGAAATGGTATATATACTGACCCATATGAATAGGAGGATGAATATAATCTTGAAAATATTCATAAAAACACCTCTTTTAGTTTGTTTCTTCAAAATCAGCATAGATTATATTGAAAGAAATTTTTATGTCAGCATTGGGAAATTTTTCTTTCCAGTTGAATTTTTCCCATGCAGATATATCAGGAAAATGATACTTTATACTATCGCCCAACCCCAGAAAATCACTACCATATTTAGTCTGAGAATCGTTTAATAGCTTTTTGGCTTCAAAATCTAATCTTTCTGAAAGATAACGACAGAATTTGGCTGACTTTATAGTATCATTTTCAATTTTCCCTGAATCTATATATTCAATAGAAAGAGGAATATTAATATCGATGTCGGCGTTACCGTTTTTTATTTTTGTATTAATTTGGGGTTTGGTTTGCTGAATAAGCCTTACTGTAACGTAGTCGGGGCTATCAGGATAGGTGATGCTATAATTACGAGGATAGTATTCGTTGCATATGATACGTGACAGGTCAGTGTGAAAACTTCCAAGCGTGCCTATCATTTTATCATTTTTCAACACAGCAGCTCCGAGAATTTCGGCTTTGTTAGAAGCATCACGTACAATTTCCCCAGCACGAGCTTCATATGAAAAATCATCGCCGTCGGTAAATAATGGTGCTTGAGATTTAGACAGCTCATTGTCATTTACACCAACAAGTGGGACAAGGCTGCCGCTGAATTTTTCCGCAACATTAAAAAACAAATAATAAAGATATGATTCATTTACTTTGTCAGAGGCAAATTTCTGTATTATATGGTCATAGTATTTTTCAATAAATGCTTCCTGAGATGGTTTAACGGAATTGAGGTACTTTTCTGTGCTGTCCTGTGAAATGCACACATAGGTGTTAGGACGAAAATCTCTTGAAGAGGCAAAGCCCGAAAGAAAAGTTTTAATTCCTTCTTTTGCAATATCTTCAGAAAAAATTACAACCTTTGTGTGTGTCAAATTTATTTTTTTGCTTTTGATAGAGTCGAGCTTCCTTACAGCTGAAAATGTAGTAGGCGCTTCAACGGTAACGATATCAGGTGATGGGGAAGAAGGGGATTTTTCTTCGCTGCTGCCACCGCCGCCTCCACCACCACTGCCACCTGATGGATTGGCAAATACAAATGTCAGCTTTAAAGGAAAAACTTCTCCTTTGTCGATGCCTACAGCAATAACAAATGCTTGGGTATCAACATCTTCTCCATAGGTACAGCCGCTAAAAAAAAGTGTGACAGCAAGAACTATAATGCTGATTTTTTTCATAAAGCTCGGTGCCTCCTTCCTCGAATTCTTGCAATAATCAGCACGATAACAGGTAAAGTGGGAAAGAGGAGGGTGCTGATGTTAAGAAGCTTTTCATAAAATGAAAAGGCGGCATTCTCACTTGCAGGAAGCATTGAAATGAAGAATGTTATAATAGTAATGAGGGGAACAAATGGTTTTTCTTTCTGAATATCCGTAGATTTGGATAGAAGATGTGCAACTATAGAAATCAGGCAACTCATACTGCACATGACAAAACTGGTCCAAACAAATACAACGATGGGTTCAAGCCTTTGCAAAAAGGCTCCTGATTTAATCATACGTGTCATCTGATAAAATGGCAGAAAAAAGTCTTTTGAGGCAGGATATGGAACTGTCAGACAGTATGCACTTGTAAAAGCAACGGTGAATATTGTAATGACAAGAATTGTTACAAGTCCTGTTTTCTTTATTTCTTTGTAGCTTCCAAGTCTTGGTGCAAAGAATAATAACAATAACAATTCGAGGAAGCCAAAATGCTTTGTAAATATCCCATCTAAAAGATTTTTACTGCTGATGCCGAAAATCGGCATTATATTTTCTGTTCTGTAATGGGGGAAAAGAGCCAGACATACAGTAAATAAAGTCAATATTACAAACGGGAAAATAATGCTGCTTAATCTAGTGGTAGCAGAATTTCCGCTGTATGCTGCTACAAAAACGGGGAACAGAACAAATAAAGAAAAGAATTCGTCGGGAGCATTAGTTGCCATTACTGTGCTTAAGGCCTCAATTAAAAGTCTTAAAAGTATTGAATTGAAAACTGTAAAGCTTATTATATAAATATAGCTGATAAGTGTCCCTGCAACTTTTCCCAAGGATTGATAAACTAATTTCGGAAATGCCATAGGAGCAAAAGGCTTGTAAAGCCATAGCGTAAAAAGAAATGAGATTGTTGCAATAATGCATTTTACGCCTACATCAATCCAGGCTGCATTACCAACATATTTAACCATATATTCAGGAACTATTACAAGATATTTTGATAATACTGCACAGGAGCAAAGTATTGCAATGCTTATATCGCTGCCTTTATGTGTCATATTGTCACCTCTTATTTACCCATTTTCTTGAAATGTGTGCCTGACGGAATTTCCTTTTTGAATTTATATAATCATCACGGTGTTCCTGCTTCCATGCGATTGGAACAAACAGGGAGGAGGGAATCCCACCTTTTGTAATGGGTGCGAAAGGTGCTCCCATTGGAACGCCCATGGAATTAGTGTTTGTCCACAGCAGAACATTTATAAAAAGTCCTGCCGTAATTCCTAAAAAGCCTGCTGCTTGCGCAAGAAAAATATATACAAAGCGTAATATTCTTGCAGATAGCCCCAGATAGTAGTTTGGTGTTGCAAATGAGCCAATAGCAGTGATAGACACAACAATTATCAATATTGGACTTACAATTCCTGCCGATACTGCTGCCTGACCAAGGATTAATGCGCCAACAATGCTGAGCGTGCTTCCTGTTGCTTCAGGAACACGGATGCTTGCCTCTCGTATTATTTCAAGCGAAATTTCCATGATGATAATTTCAATAATTGAAGGAAAAGGAACTGGTTCACGGCTTGAAACTATAGACATAAGGATTCCTGTAGGAAGAAGCTCTGCATGATAACTTACTACAGCTATATATAACCCTGGAAGAAGCAGGGAAAGCAAAAAAGCAATCCATCGTATTGTCCGTATCATATTAACATACGGAAATCTGAGATAGTTGTCCTCGGCTGATTCATTAAGTTCAAAAACAGTAGTAGGGAGTATCAGTACAAAAGGAGAACCATCTACAATAATAATTACACGTCCGTCAAGTAATGCTCGTGAAGCTCTGTCAGGTCGTTCAGTAGAAAGAAATTGAGGAAGTGTTGTAATTGACTTATCCTCGATAAGCTGTTCAATTTCGGCGGCGGCAAAGATATAATCAACATCTATGCTTTCGATGCGCCTGAGTGTTTCTTCCACTAAAGAAGCATTAGCAATGTTTTCTATATACATAACAGATAGAGGGGTCTGGCTTATTGTCCCAACCTTGTATTCCTTGCTTATAAGGCTTTTATTACGAATCAGATGTCTTATAAGAGCAGTATTTTCACGTAATTGTTCTGAAAAGGCATCGTTAGGACCACGAATTATACGCTCTGTTTGCGGACTTTCAACGCCTCGGTGGTTCCAGCCTTTGACATCTATAGAAAATGCACTTTTTGCACCTTCAATCAGGAGAAGCACGCTGCCAAAATTTATATCAAAGGTAAGTTCTCCTAAGAGATTGGTTTCTTTTGCTTCACTTTGCGTGATAAGCACCTCTGAAACAGCTTTGAAACTGTTGATTTCAATTTCACGGCTTTTTATCATCAAAGGTTTAAGCAGAAAATCGTTGATAAGCTGTTTGTTTACAAGACCATCGACAAAAAACATAATGGCTTTTACATCACGTTGGTTTATTCGTATTGTAAACTCACGCATTTTTATGTCACCGCTTGTTCCTTGTGAAAGTTCTGTTTTGAGCGTTTCTACGTCTTTTTTGAAATTGCCTGAAAGAGACGGCCCCTCCTTATTCATCTGAGGAGAATAGGAGACAGCAGAGTATGAGTTTTTTAATTTAAAAGAGTTTTGGGCTGAATATTTGTAAATAAAAAAATCTTTTAATTTCATAACAAACGCACCTGCAAAAATATTTTTCTGTAATAGGTTATCCTTAAAAGGAAAAACTATGCAAAAAATGTATTGCTATTTCTCTCATAGTGTGATACAATGCTATCTGTATTTAAAATACATATGCGGATGTGGCGGAATTGGCAGACGTGCAAGATTTAGGTTCTTGTGCCTTTGGCGTGCAGGTTCGACCCCTGTCATCCGCACCATATCGAAGCAAAGTGTGCTTTGCTTCGATATTTTTTAACTTTTTTTAATAAAAAAAGAAAAAAATGCGAAAATAATATTGACAAATGCAAATATATTTGCTATAATTTCAAAGTCGCAAGTTGCGGGTGTAGTTCATTGGTAGAACACCAGCCTTCCAAGCTGGATAGGTGGGTTCGATTCCCATCACCCGCTCCACTTTTTTGCCTAATAACGGCAAGATGTGCCTGTAGCTCAGTTGGATAGAGCAACTGCCTTCTAAGCAGTAGGTCCTGGGTTCGAATCCCCGCAGGCACGCCACAACATGGTGGGTATAGCTCAGTTGGTTAGAGCGCTAGATTGTGGCTCTAGAGGCCGAGGGTTCGAGTCCCTCTATCCACCCCACTTTTTCCACCTGAGTTGCACTCAGCATCAAATAATGTTGGGCTGTAGCCAAGTCGGTAAA
>JAZRLV010000036.1:0-19012 GCA_045646985.1 Clostridia bacterium
TTACGGAAAGTATAGATGCTATATTTAACGCACTTGACTAATGATAAAAATACAGCTTTGCACGGCAAAGCTGTATTTTTTTGCTATTTATGGCTTGCAAAATTTATCAGAAAATGGTAAAATATTGGAGTATTTGCTAAAAACGAGGAGATGTAGACATGAAAGACCTTAAACCAATGCTGTTTTCCTGTATCAAAGACTACAGCAGACAGAAGCTTATCAATGACGTTATATCAGGTATAATTGTTGCGATAATTGCACTTCCGCTTTCAATCGCACTGGCGCTTGCTTCCGGTGTTGGTCCTGAAGAGGGACTATATACAGCCATAGTTGCCGGCTTTGTAATTTCTTTCTTAGGAGGAAGTACAGTACAGATTGCGGGTCCGACAGCTGCGTTTGCAACCATAGTTGCAGGCATTGTTGCCAAAAACGGTATGGCAGGACTTGCGGCAGCTACATTGCTCGCAGGTATATTCCTTATACTGATGGGCGTATTTAAGCTTGGAAGTCTGATTAAATATATTCCGTATACAATTACCACAGGCTTTACATCAGGTATTGCGCTGACTATCCTTATAGGTCAGATGAAAGACTTTTTCGGTGTTGTTTATCAGGGCGGTGAAAAGCCTGTTGAAACAATGGAAAAGGTAGAGGCATTCATACATAACGCTTCAAGCATAAATATTCAGGCGGTTATCGTGGGATTGGTAAGCCTTGCTATTCTCATAGTATGGCCTTATATCAGCAAAAAAATCCCTGGCTCGCTGATTGCGGTTATAGTGGGTGTTTTCATGGTGAAGCTTCTTAATATGGAGGTCTTCACTATTGGTGACCTTTATTCGGTAAGCAGTGCGCCTCCAAAATTCCAAATGCCGCAAATAGGCATTGGAACAGTGCGCAATGTGCTGCCCGATGCGTTTACCATAGCAATTCTTGCAGCGATTGAATCACTTCTTTCGTGCGTAGTGGCAGACGGCATGACTAACACCAAGCATCGCTCAAATGCAGAGCTTGTTGCACAGGGCGCAGGTAATATGGCATCAGCACTTTTTGGCGGAATTCCAGCTACAGGTGCTATCGCAAGAACTGCGGCAAATATTAAAAACGGCGGTACTACACCCATCGCCGGTATGGTGCACGCAATAGTCCTTCTTTTAATTCTCGTAATTCTTATGCCGTTTGCGGCATTTATCCCGATGCCAACCATAGCTGCAATTTTGTTTGTGGTGGCATATAATATGTGTCAGTGGAGGGCATTTGTACAGCTTGTAAAAACAGCACCTAAGAGTGATATAGCTGTTCTTGTAATAACCTTTGTTCTCACTGTTGTGTTTGACTTGGTTATTGCCATTGAGGTTGGTTTTGTACTGGCATGTCTACTCTTTATGAAGCGAATGAGTGATGAAACAGGTGTCGTAGGCTGGAAATACCCACAGGAGGATACAGACGACAGCGAAAAATTAAAGGTTCTTCCCAAAGAAGTGCGTGTGTACGAGATTACAGGTCCGTTGTTCTTCGGTGCGGCAGACAGCATTGCAAAAATCAGTGCTAAAGAATTTACAAAATGTATTATAATCAGAATGAGAAGTGTCCCTGCTATTGACGTTACAGCGATGAATGCACTTACAGAGCTTTATGAAAGCTGTAATAAAAAGGGAATAAGAATTATTTTCTCTCACGTAAACTCTCAGCCAATGCGTGTTATGGAAAAAGCAGGCTTTGCTCAGAAAATCGGAAGAGAAAGCTTTTGTGACCATATAGACAGTGCAATCGTAGAGGCGCAAAAGAATATCTAATGCCTAGTCATCGGAGAGTCGAACTACGTATGGTTTAAAAAGGGGAATTTTGCATAATACAGCAGAAAATTCTGCAAATATACGTCAGTATTATTCTTGAATTTTCTTTGTCTTATATCAAAATTTCCTCTTTTTAAACTCTCCGACCTTATATTTAGAAAAATTTAATATAATTTCAATGCGGAGGACGAAGATAGGCTGGCGCTTTACAAGGACGACAAGTTAAAAGGATAAAAATTTTTCAAATAAAAGGCATATGCAGTTCGACTCTCCGATGACTAGCCGAAACGAAGTAATCCGAACCCGCCTGAAACGGTGAAATTTCGGTATCTTTCGGCTTGTTGTCTTTGCAAGGCACAAAGCCTTGCTGCATCCTTCGCACCAAAATCTACACAAAATTTCTTCCGTTTTAGGTCTTTGAATTTTTAGAGTGAGGATTTTTGGTTGTGCAAGGCAAAAGCACAGGAAATACTTTGTGTATTTCCGAGTATTTTAACACAGCAGAAGCGAAAATCCGCCTCTAAAAATCGAGTTCGGATTACTTCGTTTCGGCTATACCGCATAAAAGGAGGTGGCGAAAATGCCATTAAAAAAATATAAAAGCACAACAATTTTTATGGGAATGACCCGTACTAAGAAAAGAGCGTATGGGCAAGGGACTACTTCGCCGCCGATGTTTCCTCTTATGAAATAAATGTATACTATATTAAATTAATTTAGGAGGAAAATTTTATGTGGTTTATTTTTGCTTTAATAACAACATTGTGTTGGGGACTTGCGGAGCTGTTTTATAAGAAAGGCGCACGTCAGGATGAAAAGTATGCGCACTTGAAAATTTGTGTTTGTGTAGGCGCTGTAATGGGAATACATGCAATTTTCACACTGCTTACACAGGATATAAATTACAACCCTTATAATCTTATCAGATACCTTCCGGTATCGATGCTCTACATTGTATCGATGGCATTTTCATTTTTCGGAATGCGCTTTATTGAAGAATCCATATCTGATCCCATCGAAAATACATCAGGGGCAATATGCTCTGTGTTGTGTGTTGCCTTTTTGGGAGATAGACTTTCAATACCGTCGGTGCTTGCTATAATTGTAATTGTTATAGGTGTTCTGGGTGTTGGCTTTTTGGAAAATAGGGGAGATACACAAAGAAAAAGAGAACTGGGCAAAAAAATGGCTATAATTGCTTTTTGTATGCCTTTTGTATATGCACTTCTGGATGCAGTGGGCAGCTTTGTAGATGTGTTCTATCTTGACGATGTAGCACAGACCCCGCTTGTTGGTGTAACTGAAGCTACAATAGAAGCAGTGGCAAACACAAGCTACGAGCTTACTTTTGCAATAGTAGCACTTATATTATTTGTGTTTATGAAAATTAAAAAGGTTGAGTTCGGCTCAATTCCGAAGCAAAGCGATAAGCTTCTTGCAGCGGTGTTTGAAACTGCCGGACAGCTTACATATGTATATGCTATGAGTGGAAACGGTGCGATTGCTGCACCCATAATTTCATCGGTATGTGTTGTATCGTTGCTTCTTTCACGTATTTTCCTGAAAGAAAAGCTCACATTAAAGAAGTATGTATTTATCTCGATTGTAATTATTGGTATACTTATGCTGGCAGTAATAGAGGAACTTTGATTCTAAAAGAAAACTTACAAAAAATGCTTGACATAGATTCCACTTTGTGGTATCATATAGCGGTAACCGCATAGAAAAGGTTAAAACGTTGTTTTCAACTACCTTAATAGCGAGTCTGTATAAACGGGAGGTGCAACAAATGTACGCAGTAATTAAAACAGGTGGCAAGCAGTATCAGGTTAAGGTTGGCGATGTGGTTTTCGTTGAAAAGCTTGAAGGCGAAAATGGCGCAACAATCAAATTTGATCAGGTTCTTGCAATCGGTGACGAGGGTAAGTTTACAGCAGGTGCTCCTATTGTTGAGGGCGCTACTGTAGATGCTAAGATTCTCAGCCAGACAAAGGGCAAGAAGATTATCGTTTACAAGATGAAGCCTAAAAAAGGTTACAGAAATAAGAACGGTCATCGTCAGCCTTACACAAAGGTTGAAATCACAGCTATCAATGCGTAATTATGATTAGGTTTACTACGGTATCAAATACCGAGGGACGTATCCTTAAGTTTACGGTGGATGGGCACAGTGGCTTTGCCCAAAGTGGTGAAGATATTGTGTGTGCATCGGTATCGTCAACTGTATGGATGACAATAAACGGCATTGAAAAACAAAATCTGGCAAAGCTTTCATATAAAGAAAGCGACGGTTTTGTGGATTGCACAATTTCGGAGATACGCTCCGAGGGTGCAGACGTGTTGCTTAACGCACTCGTAATGTTTATAAAGGAGCTTGCGGAGCAATACGGAGAGTTTTTGAAACTTACACAGATTTAAATCTGTATTTTGGAAGGAGTGAAACATAATGTTCGCATTAAATATTCAGTTGTTCGCTCATAAAAAGGGTGTTGGTTCTACAAAGAACGGTCGTGACAGTGAGTCCAAGCGTCTTGGCGCTAAGCGTGCTGACGGTCAGGCAGTACTTGCCGGTAACATCCTCGTTCGTCAGAGAGGAACTAAAATTCATCCCGGTATCAATGTAGGTATTGGCAGCGATGATACCTTGTATGCTCTTGTTGACGGAAAAGTTAAGTTCGAGCGTAAGGGCAAGGATAAGAAGCAGGTAAGCGTTTACACTGCGTAAAGTCAAAAATAGAAGCTCGGAATTTATTTCCGAGCTTTTTTATTGCATAGGAAGTTTAGTGAGCAAATGAAAGAGAGGTAAAGGTATGTTCGTAGATAAAGCGACTATAACCGTGAAAGCCGGAAACGGCGGTAACGGACTTGTGTCCTTTCACAGAGAAAAATATGTTCCTGACGGCGGTCCCGACGGCGGTGACGGCGGAAAGGGCGGAAATATAGTTTTTAAGGCAGATAAAACCCTTACTACATTGGTTGATTTTGCCCATAGAAAGACCTTTACTGCAAAAAATGGTGAGGATGGACGTGCTCGCCGTTCTTTTGGGAGAAAAGGCGAGGATTTGTATATTAATGTTCCCGTAGGAACAGTTATAAAAGACGCCAAAAGCGGTAGAGTAATGAAGGATATGTCCGAAAATGGAGAGGAATTCATTGCGGCATATGGCGGTAACGGCGGTTGGGGCAACGTGCATTTTGCCACAGCTGTACGTCAGGCGCCTAAATTTGCAAAGGACGGTCTTAAAGGACAGGAAAGAGAGCTTATTTTAGAGCTTAAGCTGATTGCAGACGTTGGTCTGGCAGGATTTCCAAATGTAGGTAAATCAACTCTTCTTTCTGCTGTAAGTGCGGCACGTCCTAAGATTGCAAACTATCATTTTACAACTCTTGAGCCTAACTTGGGTGTTGTTAAAATGGGCGAGGGGAAGAGCTTTGTTATGGCGGATATCCCCGGTCTTATAGAGGGTGCACATGAAGGAATAGGTCTTGGACACGAATTTTTGCGCCATATTGAAAGAACACGTCTTATTGTGCATATCGTTGACGTGTCTGGAACAGAGGGCAGAAATCCTATTGAGGATTTTGAAAAAATAAATAACGAATTGGCACTTTACAGCCAGTCGCTTGCAACAAGACCGCAGATTGTGGCGGCTAACAAAACAGATATTATTACAGATGACAGCTTGCTTGAGGAATTCAGAAAATATATAGAGGATAAAGGACTTAAGCTGTTTGAAATCAGTGCTGCGGCGCACAAAGGAACGAAAGAACTGATAAATTATGTGTCACAGATACTCGATACCTTAGAGCCTGTAGAAATATACGAAGCGGATTTTGTGGAGGAGGATTTCTCCGAAGAGCCGTTTGAAGTAAGAAAAGAGGGCGATACCTACGTTGTAGAAGGCCCATATATTGAAAAGCTGCTCCGTCATTCTAATTTTGAGGACGCAGAAAGCATGCAGTATTTCCAGCTGGCACTGCGCAGAAAGGGCATTATAGACGCTCTTGAAAGCATGGGCTGCGGCGAGGGCGACCCTGTGCGCATGTATGAACTGGAATTTGATTATACGGAATAGGAGATAAGTATGTTATCATCAAAACAACGTGCATATCTGAGAGGACTTGCAAACAAAGAAAACGCTATTTTTCAGATAGGAAAAGGCGGTCTTAATGACGAAATAATAAAAGAGATTGACATAGCATTGGAAAAAAGAGAGCTTATAAAAATAACAGTTCTTGAAACGGCATTTATGTCTACAAGAGGCGCTTGTGAGGCAATCTGCGAAGAAATCGGGGCAGAGGGAGTTCAGTGCATAGGAAACAAGATTGTTATTTATCGTATGGCAAGGGTAAAGGATAACCGCAAAATTGTACTTCCGAAATGAGGGGAATGTTTTGAGGATAGGACTCTTTGGCGGTGCGTTTAATCCTATTCACAACGGTCATATGGCTGTTGCGAAAGCTGCGATTAAAGAAGCACAGCTTGATAAACTGATTTTGATACCCACAGGGAATGCTCCGCATAAAAAAGAAACGCAAATTTTGCGGTGTGACAGGCTTCAAATGGTTAAGGAAGCCATTAAAAACGAGGCGAAAATGCTTGTGAGTGATTACGAGATAAATCGCAAAGAGGTTAATTACAGCGCTGATACGGTGCAGTATTTTAAGAGCATTTATCCTGATGATGAGCTGTTTTTTATCATTGGTGACGACTCGTACAATCAGCTTGATTCTTGGTATGAGCCGCAGCGGATTACAGAGCGCAGCACTCTGCTTGTTTTCCCGAGGGAGGGGGCAGTGGTAGAGCCACCTGCAATCGCAATAAATATGGAAAAGGTTGAAGTTTCCTCGAGCGATATCCGTGAAAAAATAAAGATGGGAAAAGATTTCAGAAAATTATTGCCAAAAGCTGTTTTTGATTATATAATAAAAGGTAATCTATATAGATAAGAGTGATGGCATTGACAGAAAACGAAATGATAAATAAACTGCGGCAAACGCAGAAAGAGCACAGATTTAATCACACAATGGGTGTAGTTAAAGAGGCAGTGCGCCTCGCACCTAAATTTGGTGTGGACGAGGAAAAGGCACGTGTTGCGGCACTTCTTCATGATTGTGCAAAAAATCTTGACGAAAAATGCGGCGAAGAATTCAATGTAATTTGCAACAAATACGGCGTTAAGCTTGATGACTGTGCAAAAAAAGAAAGGGCACTTGTACATGCCTATCTCGGGGCTGCGGTTGCGTGGAAAGATTATGGGGTTTGCGACCATGAAATACTCGAGGCGATTTATTATCATACTACAGCACGGGCTAATATGACGCCACTGGAAAAGCTTATTTATATTGCAGATATGACGGAGGAGGGCCGTACGATAGAACAGGCTGATGAAATCCGCCGTCTTGTCGAAATTGATATAGACGAGGCGCTTATTTATGCAATAGGCTGCTCGATAAAGCATGTAATAAGAAAAGGAACGCTTATTCACCCTGATTCTGTACATGCACTCAATTATCTTATAGCTCATAGGAGGGCGAAGCAGTGACAGATTTAGAAAAGGTACACAAACTAGCACATATTCTTGATATGAAAAAGGCACGTAATATTATTGCTCTTGATTTAGGCGGGGCAACGATAATTGCGGATTATTTTGTGATTTGCTCCGCAGGCTCTCCTGCACAGATGCACGCTTTGTATGATGCAGCGTGCGAGCAGATGGCGCAAATAGGCTGCCCGCCCGAAAAGTGCGAGGGAATGAAAAACCCCGATTGGGCACTGATTGATTTTGGCGGTGTAATGCTGCATATATTCAGTACACAGATGCGTGATTTTTACGGACTTGATAATCTGTGGGCAGATGCCGTAAAAATAGATATAGATACTACAGATGAAGTGTGAATAACCTTTCAGAAAGGAAAAGATATATCATGGAATATAATTTTAAACAAATTGAATCAAAATGGCAGAAATACTGGGAGGATAATAATTCTTTTAAGGCAGAGAATAATTCGGAAAAGCCGAAATTCTATGCTTTGGTAGAATTCCCTTATCCATCAGGCAGCGGTATGCATGTCGGTCATATTAAGGCGTATTCAGGTCTTGAGGTTGTTTCAAGAAAGAGACGACTTGAAGGCTTTAACGTGCTTTTTCCGATAGGCTTTGACGCATACGGTTTGCCTACTGAAAATACAGCTATTAAGACGGGTGTTCATCCCAGAACTGTTACAGATAACAATATTGTAAAATTCACAAGTCAGCTTAAGAGAGTCGGCTTCTCATTTGACTGGTCAAGAGTTGTTGATACAACTGATGAGGGTTACTACAAATGGACACAGTGGATTTTCCTTAAAATGTTTGAAAACGGTCTTGTTTTCCGTGATACAACACTTGTAAACTATTGCCCAAGCTGTAAGGTTGTCCTTTCAAACGAGGATTCACAGGGCGGTAAGTGCGATATCTGTCACAGTGATATTGTGCAGAAAACAAAGGAAGTATGGTACTTAAGAATTACAGAGTATGCCGACAAGCTTCTTCAGGGGCTTGAAGATGTTGATTACCTTCCAAACATAAAGCTTCAGCAGAAAAACTGGATTGGTAAGAGTGAGGGTGCTTTTGTTAATTTCTCAATAAAGGAAAACGATGAAAAGCTCCGTGTATATACTACACGTCCTGATACCCTCTATGGTGTTACATTTATGGTTATTGCTCCCGAGCATCCCATAATTGAAAAATATAAGGATTCTATTGCAAACTTTGCACAGCTTGAAGAATATAAAAAGGAATGCGCAAAGAAGAGCGAATTTGAACGTACACAGCTTGTTAAGGATAAAACAGGTGTTAAAATTGAGGGGCTTACAGCTATTAACCCCATTACAGAAAAGGAAATCCCTGTTTATATTTCAGACTATGTAATGATGGGCTACGGAACAGGTGCGATTATGGCTGTGCCTGCTCACGATAGCCGTGACTACGATTTTGCAAAGAAGTTCGGTATTGATATTATCGAAGTTATAAAAGGCGGAGATATCAGTGCTGAAGCATATACAGGCGACGGAGAAATGGTAAACTCCGGTGTGCTTAACGGTATTAAGACAAAGCAGGAAGCAATAGCTAAAATGCTGGAAATTTTAAAGGAAAAAGGCTGCGGTGAAAAAGGCGTTCAGTATAAAATGAAGGACTGGGCATTTAACCGCCAGAGATATTGGGGTGAGCCTATTCCCATTATCCACTGCCCACAGTGCGGTATGGTAGCCGTTCCGTATGAAGAGCTTCCTTTAAGACTTCCCCCTGTTGAGAATTTTGAGCCTGGCTCAGACGGCGAAAGCCCTCTTGCAAAGATTGAATCTTTCGTTAACTGTTCTTGCCCCAAATGCGGAGGAAAAGCAAGAAGAGAAACAGATACAATGCCCCAGTGGGCAGGTTCCTCATGGTATTTCCTGCGTTATTGCGACCCCAATAATGATAAGGAATTTGCATCCGAGGAAGCACTGCGCTACTGGATGAATGTTGACTGGTATAACGGCGGTATGGAGCATGTTACAAGACATATGATTTATTCCCGTTTCTGGCACAAATTCCTGTATGACTTGGGTCTTGTTCCTACAAGCGAGCCTTATGCAAAAAGAACTGCACAGGGTCTTATCTTAGGACCTGACGGCGAAAAAATGAGTAAGAGTAAGGGCAACGTTGTTGACCCCAACGACGTTGTTGATGTATATGGTGCAGACGTTTTAAGAGCATACGTTCTCTTTATGGGCGACTATGAACAGGCAGCTCCCTGGAACGAAAGCAGCATGAAGGGCTGTAAGAGATTTTTAGACAGAGTCTGGGAGCTTCATACAAAGCTTGTTGACGGCAATGAATACAGCAGTGAACTTTCAAGCAGCATGCATAAAGCAATCAAAAAGGTTTCAGGCGATATTGAAAGCATGAAGTTTAATACTGCGCTTGCTGCTCTTATGACTCTTGTTAATAAGATTTATGAAGTTGGAAGTATCAACAAGGCAGAGTATAAAACACTTCTTACATTGCTCAATCCTTTTGCTCCGCATATGACAGAAGAGCTTTATTGCCAGCTGTTCGGAGAAATTCTTTCCGAGGGAACTTGGCCGCAGTATGATGAGGACAAGACAATCGATAACGAGATTGAAATTGTTGTTCAGATTAACGGCAGAGTAAAGGCAAAAATGATTGTTGCAGCTGACCTTGACCGTGATGCGCTTACAAGTGCAGCTATGGAAAATGAAGAGGTAAAGGCTCTTATTGACGGCAAAACTATTGTTAAGGTGATTGCCGTTCCCTCAAAGCTTGTAAATATAGTTATAAAGGACTGATATTATGAATTATAAAAGTACACGTGATACAAATATAAGCGTAAAAAGCAGTGAAGCTATAGCAAAGGGGCTTTCTCCCGAGGGCGGACTTTTCGTTCCTGAAAGCATTCCTGCTGTATCCGAAACACAGATTAAATATATGGCTGATATGACATATACAGAGCGTGCTAAGGAAATCTTAGGCAGATTTCTTACAGATTTCACTGATGATGAGCTTGATAAGTGTATAAATGCAGCGTATACAAAGGAAAAATTTGAAACAAATACTATTGCACCTATCTATAAGCTTAATGACGGACAGTATGTTCTGGAACTTTGGCACGGTCCTACATGTGCCTTTAAGGATATGGCACTTCAGATTCTTCCGCATCTTCTGACAACATCAGTAAAGAAGCTGGGACTCGACCGTGAAACGGTAATTCTTGTTGCTACAAGCGGTGACACAGGTAAGGCTGCACTTGAAGGCTTCAGAGATGTTGAGGGAACAAAGATAATAGTATTTTTCCCTGACGAGGGTGTAAGCCAGATTCAGCGCCTTCAGATGTGCACTCAGGAGGGCGAAAATGTATTTGTAAGTGCCGTTAACGGCAATTTTGACGATGCACAAAACGGTGTAAAGGCAATTTTTACCGATAAGGAATATGAAAAGGAGCTTGGTAAAGCTAAGAAAGCGCTCAGCAGTGCGAATTCAATCAACTGGGGCAGACTTGTACCGCAGATTGTATATTACTTCTCGGCATACTGCGATATGATTGCAGCTGATGAGATAAACTGCGGTGATAAGGTTAATATTTGTGTTCCCACAGGTAACTTTGGAAATATTCTTGCTGCATACTATGCAAAATGCATGGGACTTCCTGTGAATAAGCTAATCTGTGCATCAAACAAAAATAATGTGCTTACAGATTTTATAAACACAGGTGTTTACGACAGAAACAGAGAATTCTACGTGACCACATCTCCATCAATGGATATATTGATTTCTTCAAATCTTGAAAGACTTCTCTACATGATTAGCGGGGAGAGAGCAGACATCGTAAGCAGTTATATGAACGAGCTTAAGGAAAACGGAAAATATACCGTAAGCGATGAAATCAAAAAAGAAATCTGTGAAAGCTTCTATGGCGGCTGTGCCGATGATGAAGCATGTGCAGATACTATCAAAAAAACATATGAAAAATTCGGTTATGTAACAGATACACATACTGCGGTAGCTGTAAGCGTGCATAATGAATACGTAAAAAATACAGGCGATGAAACGAAGACTATAATTGCTTCAACAGCAAGTCCTTTCAAATTTAACGGAGCAGTTTTAAATGCTCTTGAAAACAGTGAGGAGCTTTCAGAGCTTGATGAGTTCAGACTTCTTGACAAGCTTGCAAAGGATTATGAATTAAGAGTTCCTACGTCGCTTGCAAATCTTGAGGAAAAAGAAGTTCGCTTTGAAACGGTTTGTGATAAAAACCAGATGAAGGCTGTAATTAACGAATTTTTAGGATGATTAAAAAACTGTTGCATTTACTGTTTTGTTAAAACCATTGACTAAAGATAGGGATTTAAAATCCCACACAGAGCGAGCTGTGTCCCTGGAATGGTAAACAGAATAATGCAACAGTCTTTTACTTTAGAAAATGCTTAGCTTACTATTCAGATAGAACAGCTATCTCCGCATTCTCTCTTGGAAAAAGTTTCGCAGCCAGTGCCTGATACTGTGTCTGCGTCATGTCCGCCAACGACTATGCCATTTGCAACACAGCCATTTGTGGTAGTATGATGCACACAGGATTCAACAACACATTTTACGCCGCTTAAGGGCTTGTCTGAGTTCATATTAGACATCTTTTTCACTCCTACATGATTTGTAAGCAAGTTGCGTCTGAGCTAAAGAGCTTACATGAGTATTATGTGGGATTATAAATTTTATATTCGGAGAAAATTATGGCAATTTTTGCGTTAAGTGATTTGCATCTTCCGCTGGGAATAGATAAACCAATGGACGTTTTCGGTGTAAGATGGGATAACTATGTTGATAGAATTGAATATGAGTGGAAAAAGAATGTTTCTGAGGAAGATTTTGTAATAATAAACGGTGATTTTTCGTGGGCGACATATCTTTCTGAATCCTTGGCAGATTTTCGTTTTTTGGAAAAACTTCCGGGAAAGAAGCTTCTTTCCAAAGGTAATCACGATTATTGGTGGGAAACGCTGACGAAAATGAACTTGTTTCTTGAGGAAAACGACATAAGAACAGTTACGTTTCTTCAGAACAATGCTGTATTGTGCGGCAGCGTTGCAGTATGCGGCGCAAAAGGATGGATAAATCCGCAGGATAAAGCATTTAAAAAAGAGGACGAAAAAATATATAGGCGTGAGCTTATTCGTCTTGAAACCTCTCTTAAAGCAGCAAGCAATCTTTCAGATACAATTATTGCGGCGCTTCATTATCCGCCCGATGATGAGTATATGAAAGTAATAAGAAAATATAATGTGCATATGTGTGTGTTCGGGCATTTGCATGGAAAACGTGCCGAGGATTATGAAATATCATACAAAAACTGTATGCTTGTATCGGCTGATTTTCTGCGATTTGCACCAATTCGCATAATTTAATGGGAAATATTGAAAAAACACTTGCAAAAAGTGTAAATATATGATATAAATATGATTTGATGTGGGCTTTATAGCCTGGAACAATAGGAGGAAACAAGTATGAAGGTATTGAAAGTTGAACAGCGTGAAGACAAGAGAATGTATCTTGAAATTGAAATCGACAGCGCACAGTTTGAAGAAGCTATGGAAAAAAGCTACAGAAAGAATGTTAAGATGATTAACATCCCGGGCTTCAGAAAGGGTAAGGCTCCCAGAAAAATTATTGAAAAATATTATACAGAGGCAATTTTCTATGATGATGCAATAAACTTTGCTTGCCCTGAAGCATATGATAAAGCTATAGAAGAAAACAATCTTGAGCCTGTTGATATGCCTGAGATTGATATCGTTAAGCTCGAAAAGGGCGAGAATTTTGTGTTCAGTGCACTTGTAACAGTTCGTCCCGAAGTAACTCTTGGGGATTATAAGGGTATAACAGCGGAAAAAGATGTCAATACTGTATCAGAAGATGAAATTGACGCTGATATTAAGAGAATGCAGGAAAATGCTGCAAGCGTTTCTACACTTACAGAGGGCGCTATTGTGATGGGCGACAAGGTTGACCTTGATTTCGAGGGCTTTGTTGACGATAAAGCATTTGACGGCGGCAAGGGCGAGCATTACAGCCTTGTTCTTGGCTCTAACAGCTTTATTCCCGGATTTGAGGAGCAGATTGCAGGTAAAAACATTGGCGAGGATTTTGACGTTGACGTTACATTCCCCGAAGATTACCATGCAGAAGAGCTTAAGGGAAAGAAAGCAATATTTAAGTGTAAGGTTCACTCTGTTGAAAAGAAGAATCTTCCCGAGCTTGATGATGAATTTGCAAAGGACGTAAGCGAATTTGATACACTTAAGGAGCTTCGTGATGATGTAAAGGCTAAACTTGAAAAAGCTAAGGAAAACGAAGCACAGCGTAAGTTTGAGGATTCTGTTATTGATATAGCAGTAGACAATGCAACTGTTGACATTCCTGAGTGCATGGTTAAGAATCAGATTGAAAATCAGATTAAGGACATTTCTTACAGACTTCAGAGCCAGGGTATGCCTCTTGAACAGTACCTTCAGTTTACAGGTATGACAATGGATTCACTTCGTGACCAGCTTAAGGAAACTGCACATAAGGCTGTTAAAACTCAGCTTGTTCTTGCTGCAATTTCTGATGCTGAAAAGGTTGAGGTTACAGACGAAGACCTTGAAAACGAATATAAGAAGATGGCTGACATGTACAGCATGGAGGTAGAGAAGGTTAAGGAGCTTATGGGTACAAACACAGACGCACTTAAGCTTGACCTTAAGACTCAAAAGACTGTAGCACTTGTTGTAGACAGTGCAAAGGCAGGTAAGGCTAAGAAAACAGCTGCTAAGAAAACTACTGCAAAGAAGGAAGATGGCGGCGAGGAAAAGGCACCTGCTAAGAAAACAGCGGCTAAAAAGACAACTGCTGCGAAAAAGACAACAACAAAGAAAGCAGCTGACGGCGAAGAAAAGAAGACAACTGCCAAGAAAACAACAACAAAGAAAACAACAACTAAAAAAGACGCTGAATAATCAGCATTAAAAAGTACTTATTTGAAAGAGGAGGATGTAGTATGAGCTTGGTTCCTTACGTAATAGAACAGACAGGTCATGGTGAAAGATCTTATGATATTTTTTCCCGCCTGCTCAAAGACAGAATAATATTTTTTGGCGATGAAGTGAACGATGCCACAGCAAGCGTTATTGTTGCACAGATGCTTTTCCTTGAAAGCGAAGACCCTGATAAGGATATAATGCTTTACATCAACAGCCCGGGCGGAAGTATTACCGCAGGTATGGCGATATACGACACTATGAACTATATCAAGTGTGATGTATCAACCATATGCGTAGGTATGGCAGCAAGCATGGGCGCATTCCTTCTTTCTGCCGGTGCAAAGGGCAAAAGACTTGCGCTTCCCAACAGTGAAATAATGATTCATCAGCCTTTGGGCGGTATGCAGGGACAGGCGACAGATATTAAAATACACGCAGATAGAATTATTCGCATGAAAGAAAAGCTTAATACAATTCTCAGCGAAAATACAGGTCGCCCAATAGAAGAAATTGCCCGTGATACTGAGCGTGACAACTTTATGTCAGCACAGCAGGCACTTGATTACGGCTTAATAGACAAAATTATAACCAGATGATAAATTTAGAGAGGCTGCGTATGAAACGTAGCCTCTCTATAAATTGTCGAAATTATTGGAAGGATTGATATATATGTCCAAAAAAGAAGAAATTCAGATAAAATGCTCCTTTTGCGGAAAAACACAGGATGAAGTAAACCGACTTATCGCAGGTCCTGGAGTATATATTTGTGACGAATGTATCGAGGTATGCTTTGAAATTCTCGACGGTGAGTATGAAGAATTTGACGGCAAAGCAGGCAAAGAGCCCGATAAAATAGAAAAGACTCCTATTCCTAAGGAAATAAAAGATGTACTTGATGATTATGTAATTGGTCAGGACAGGGCAAAAAGAAGCCTTGCTGTTGCGGTATATAACCATTATAAACGTATAAATACAAAGGTTGATACAAGCGGGGTAGAGCTTCAGAAAAGTAATATTTTGATGATAGGGCCCACCGGCAGCGGAAAAACACTGCTTGCTCAGACACTGGCAAAGGTTTTGCAGGTACCGTTTGCAATCGCCGATGCAACCAGCCTTACAGAGGCAGGCTATGTGGGTGAAGATGTTGAAAATATTCTGCTTAAGCTTATACAGGCGGCAGATTACGATATAAAGAAAGCAGAACGTGGTATTATCTATATTGATGAGATAGATAAAATTACAAAGAAAAGCGAAAATGTTTCTATTACACGTGACGTAAGCGGTGAAGGTGTGCAGCAAGCACTTTTGAAAATTCTTGAAGGCACAGTTGCATCTGTTCCTCCGCAGGGGGGAAGAAAACACCCGCATCAGGAGTTTTTCCAGATAGACACTACAAATATTCTTTTCATATGCGGCGGTGCGTTTTCAGGACTCGATAAAATTATAGAAAAGCGTGTAGGTAAGCAGGGAGTAGGATTTGGCGCCGACGTTAAGAGTAAAACAAAGAGAGATGTTGGCGAAAGCTTCAAGCATGTTGAGCCACAGGACCTTTTAAAATTTGGTCTTATCCCCGAACTCGTGGGAAGAGTGCCGGTTGTTGTAACACTTGATTCTCTCACGGAGGAAGCACTTAAAAAGATTCTTACAGAACCTAAGAATGCACTTGTAAAGCAGTATAAGAAGCTTTTTGAAATGGACGGAGTAGAGCTTGAAATAACAGATGATGCTCTCGAGTTTATTGCAAAGAAAGCTATTGAGCGTGATACGGGCGCAAGAGGTCTGAGAGCGATTGTTGAAAGTACTCTTTCTGAAGCTATGTATGAAATTCCCTCCGATAAAACAGTTGAAAAGGCTGTATTTACAAAAGAAAGCTTTGAAGGAAAAGAGCCAAATCTTATAAGAAAAGAGAGCACAGAAGATATTGCATAAAAAAATAGTAGAACATATTGAGAAATTCTTGTAAAATGGAATTGGTGCGGCAACTTAAGCTGCCGCACCAATTCCATTTTATTTTACCCCAACTGTTGACAAAAAGCCTTTATGGTATGATAAATTATTATTTGCTTGCTTCTTCGATAGCAACTGCGCAAGCTACTGACATACCAACCATTGGGTTGTTACCTGCACCGATAAGTCCCATCATTTCAACGTGGGCAGGAACAGATGAAGAACCTGCAAACTGAGCGTCAGAATGCATTCTTCCCATTGTATCTGTCATACCGTAGGAAGCAGGACCGGCAGCCATGTTATCAGGATGAAGTGTTCTTCCTGTACCGCCACCTGATGCAACTGAGAAGTATTTCTTACCAAGCTCGTTACATTCTTTCTTATAAGTACCTGCAACGGGATGCTGGAAACGTGTGGGGTTAGTTGAGTTACCTGTAATAGAAACGTCAACCTTTTCCTGATGCATGATAGCAACACCTTCACGAACATCGTCTGCGCCGTAGCAACGAACCTTAGCTCTGGGGCCGTTTGAGTAAGCTGTTTCGCTTACGATTTCAAGCTTACCTGTCATATAGTCAAACTTTGTTTCAACAAAAGTGAAACCGTTGATTCTTGAAATAATCTGAGCAGCGTCCTTTCCAAGACCGTTGAGGATAACCTGAAGAGGCTCTTTTCTTACTTTGTTTGCGCTATTAGCGATACCGATAGCACCCTCAGCAGCGGCAAATGATTCGTGACCTGCAAGGAATGCAAAGCACTTTGTTTCTTCACGAAGAAGCATTGCTGCAAGGTTACCGTGACCAAGACCAACCTTACGGTCGTCTGCAACGGAGCCCGGAATACAGAATGCCTGGAGACCTTCGCCGATAGCTTCAGCAGCGTCAGCCGCCTTTGTGCATCCTTTCTTTATAGCGATTGCAGTGCCTGTAATATATGCCCAGCAAGCATTTTCAAAGCAGATGGGCTGAATACCCTTAATAAGGTTATATACATCAATTCCCTTGTCGTCGCAAATCTTCTTTGCTTCTTCGAGAGAGGCAATGCCGTACTTATTAAGAGCTGCGTTTACCTGATTAATTCTTCTTTCGTAGCTTTCAAATAATGCCATTATAATTTCCCCCTCTCTTATTCTTCACGTGGATCGATGACTTTAACTGCATCATCAAATCTGCCGTACTGACCTGTAGCCTTTTCGAGTGCTTCGTTAGCGTCAGCACCCTTGCGGATAGCTTCCATCATCTTTCCAAGGTGAACGAACTTGTAACCGATAACCTGATTGTCGCTGTCAAGAGCCATCTTTGTTATGTAACCTTCTGCAAGCTCAAGATAACGGGGACCCTTAGCCTTTGTACTGAAAAGTGTACCAACCTGGCTGCGGAGACCCTTACCAAGGTCCTCAAGACCTGCACCAATGGGGAGACCGCCCTCAGAAAAAGCTGTCTGAGTTCTGCCGTAAACAATCTGGAGGAAAAGCTCTCTCATAGCTGTATTGATAGCATCACAAACAAGGTCTGTGTTAAGAGCTTCTAAAAGGGTTTTTCCGGGAAGAATTTCAGATGCCATAGCAGCTGAATGTGTCATGCCTGAACAACCCAATGTCTCAACGAGAGCTTCTTCAATAATACCGTTCTTAACGTTAAGTGTCAGCTTACAAGCACCCTGCTGAGGAGCACACCAACCAACGCCGTGTGTAAGTCCGTTAATGTCTGTAATCTGAGTGGAATGTGTCCATGTGCCTTCCTGAGGGATGGGAGCACACTTGTGACCTACACCCTTAGCAACAACGCACATGTTTTCAACTTCATGTGAATAGTTCATATTCTAAACTCCTTTCAAATATAGCTCTACATATTTTATCATTATTTTAATATCGAATCAAGAGGAAAATCGGCTTTTTTCTCTTTTTTTGGCAAAAAAACACCGTTTGGAACTGTCCAAACGGTGAAAAACAATTATCTGCGCATATTTACTGCGTGAATTATTAAATCCACAGTGCCGTCTATTCCCAATACACTGCTGTCTACACAAAGGTTATATGTAGATGCCTTGCCCCATATACCGTCGGTGTAATATGTATAATATTTTGCACGCTTTTTATCAATTTTTGAAATATGATTTTCAATTTCGGCGTCAGACTTTCCGGGGAGAACACTGCGTTTCCTTTCAATCTTATCCTTCATAGGCGCAGTGATAAATACCTTGAAGCAGTCGGGGTCATTATTAAGAATAAAATCAGCGCATCTTCCAACTATTATACAGCTGCCCTTTGCCGCAACGTCACGGATAACGTCAGCCTGTGCGATATAAACACGGTCAGACATAGGCATCTGATAAATATCAAAAATATTTGAAGAAGAAAAAGCAGGGAAGGAATGCTGTTCGTCATATTTCTCTATTATGCTTTTCTCCAGATTGGTTTTTTCAGCAGTGTGCAATATAAGCTCCTTATCATAAAAAGGAATGTTCAGCTTTTCAGAAAGCTTGATTCCGATTTCACGACCGCCACTTCCAAACTCACGTCCGATGGTGATAATAACTTTTTTCATATATAGACCTCCTTAAAAAAATTATGTCCCTGTAATTATAATAACATATTCTTACAAAAAATACAAGTGTTTTAATTTAGTCATCGGAGAGTCGAACTGATTACGGTTTAAAAAGAGAAATTTCGCATAATACAGCAGAAAATTCTGCAAATATACGTCAGTATT
>JAZRLV010000037.1:0-60339 GCA_045646985.1 Clostridia bacterium
CCTCGCTAAGACGCACCATTGCAACATCGTTGCGCTCCGCCCAAATTTCAAGCTGATCTGCCGCTGCCGCACGGAATGTATCCGCCGCCGCAAGCACAACCTTCTTTCCCTCGTTTTTCAATTTGCTTGTCAGCTTGCCGATTGTTGTAGTTTTACCTACGCCGTTTACACCGATTACAAGTATTACGGCAGGCTTTGTTTCAAGATGCAGTTTGCAATCGTTCTTTGAGAGGATTTCTGATATTATACTCTTTAGCTCTTCTTTTGCTGCCTCTGCATCTGTAATGTGCTTATCTTTAACATTTTCACGAAGCTGCTCAACAATTTCGCACGACGTCTGACCGCCTATATCTGCCATGATAAGCGCCTCTTCAAGCTCGTCATACAAATCCTCGTCAATTTTTTTAAATACGGAGAAAACTCCGTCAATCTTTTCGTTAAAAGAATTTCTGGTTTTGCCGAGTCCTTCCTTAAGTCTTGCAAAAAGACCTTTCTTTTCATTGTTTGCTTCCATATTGTTTCTCCTTATTCTTCAAAGGCAACGTCCTCAAGTTTCATTGAAAGAAGTCTGCTGACACCACGCTCCTGCATAGTGACACCATAAAGCACGTCAGCCGCCTCCATTGTACCACGTCTGTGAGTAATAACGACAAACTGTGTGTTATTGCCATAGTTTCTGATATAGTCAGCAAATCTGTATACGTTTTCGTCATCAAGCGCCGCCTCAATCTCATCAAGTACCAAGAATGGTGCAGGTGATACCTGAAGCAGTGCAAAAAGCAATGCTATAGCGGTAAGAGCATGCTCACCACCCGAAAGCAGAGTAATACTCTGAAGCTTCTTTCCGGGGGGCTGAACCTCAATTTCTATCGGGCTTTCCAGTGTATCAAGGGGATTAAGCAGCTTTACCTCTGCCTTTCCTCCGCCGAAAAGCTCCACAAAGCTCTTTCCGAAAAGCTTATTTATAACCTCAAATTTCTGGGCAAACTGCTCACGCATTACATCCATCATTTCACCGATAAGCTTTTCAAGGTCAGCCTTTGCTTTTTCCATATCTGCAACCTGACTGCTTAAAAATTCATATCTGCCCTTAACTTCTTTATATTCTTCAATAGCATCAATATTAATATTACCAAGTGCTCTGATAGAATTCTTAAGCTGTGCAATCTTCTTTTGAGCATCAGCGAGCGAGCCTATGTCCTTCTTAAATTCAAGTGCAGTATTATAAGTAAGCTCATAATCGTCCCACAGGCGGTTTGCTGCGCTTTCAAGGTCATCATCAATTTTATTTTTCCTTGTTTCTATTCGCACAACCTCGCCCTGAAGCACGAGAATTTTTTCGTTAAGTGCTTTAATAGCTTCTCTAAGCTTTTCAAGCTCGCTGTCGCTGCCGCTTCTGCCTGATATATGCGTTTTTATTTCCTCACGCAGTGCTTCAATGACTATATTGCACTGATTCTGACGCATTTTATTATCCTCAATCTGCTTTTCAAGGCTTGCAATCATATCCTGTTCCCGGCTCTTTTCATCAAGCTTGTCCTTGTAATCCGATTGAGAATTCATTATGCTGCGTTTAACATCGTCAATACGCTGCTGCGCCATCTCAACATCTTTTTGAGCACTGTTAATTTCCATTTTCTTATCGATGATTTTAACGGAGTGCTCTTCCCTTTTTATAGTCTGCTCACGAACTGCCTCCTGTTTAGTGCGCACAATCTCTTCTGCTTTTTTAATCAGCTCGTCAGAGCCTTCCAAAACTTCACGAAGCTTTTTCTTTGTTTCAACAGTATCAGTCTGTTGGGTGGATATCTGTGTTTTTTCATTACTAAGCTTTTCAAAGCGCTGCTGTGCCATTTCAAGCAAGCTCTGCTTCATATCTTTCTCGGCAGTTATTTTCATAAGCTTATTTTCGCTTTCTGAAAGCTTTTCACGAAGCTTCGCTTCATCATTACGGCTCTTTTCCGCAAATTCTGTAAGCTCATCTATCTCGTCTTCCAGTTTTTCTGTATCAGTACAAAGCTTATCACATTCAATATTAAGGCGTTCTATTTCGTCCTTTCTGCCAAGGAGTGCCTGCGCCTTATTAACACTACCGCCCGTTATACTTCCGCCCGGCTGCAAAAGCTCCCCCGAAAGGGTTACTATTTTAAATTTATAGTGTGTTGCCTTTGCAAGCTTTACGGCAGTATCCATATCTTCCATTATTACCGTTCTTCCCAAAAGAGCCTCGATAACATTTGAAATGCTGCTGTCGCACTCTACAACATCACTTGCGATTGCAACTGCACCATCGTTTTTCATTACACGGTCTTCGTTATCAAGCCGTCTGCCCTCCTGCGAGGATACGGGGAGAAACGTAACTCTGCCCATACGGTTTAACTTAAGAAATTCAATCGCCTTTTTTGCATCCTCTTCATCGCTGACAACGATATTCTGCATGGCATTTCCAAGTGCCGTTTCAACTGCCGTTGTATATTTCTTATCAACGTTAATCAGCTTGCTGAGTACACCTATAAGGTCGCCTTTGTATTTACCCTCGTCCTTTGCACGGAGCAAATCTCTTACACTGCGGGCATACCCCTCCAGTCCTTTTTCCATTTCCTCCAGCATTTTTCTGCGACCTTGCTTTTCGCCAAGCTTGGTTGACATTTCGTTATATTTTGTTTTAAGCTCGCCGCATCTGCGGTTTGCATCATGGTAGTTTTTATTTGCGTCAAAAACCTCGTCAGATAATTTATCAAACTTAGCTTGTGCCTCTGTTGCCTTTTGCTCAAGCTCGTTGCATTTTGCAGTAAGTCTGTTTATATCATCAGATGCCGCCGCTATATCAACTTCGATAGAAAAACGGCGTGTTTCAATGTTTTGTGTAATAAGGTCTATACTGTCAAGTCTTGACTGCGCCTCGCTCTTTTTCTGGCGAAGATTCAAAACCTCGTCCCTTGCGCTATCAAGTGCTTTCACTCTTCTAGATACTTCTTCGCCTATTATTCTGTCTGCGTTTTCAAGTTCTTCAAGCTCGTCTGCCATTTTAAGAAAACGATTATTTTCCGAGGACTTCTTTTCCTCAAGCTCTGTAAGCTGAGCTTTGTAGTCCTCTTCCTTTCTTGACCAGCCTGCAAGCTCTGTTTCGATACGCACAATATTAACCTTATGGTTTTCTATATTATTCTTTATAATTGCTCTTTCATTTTCTATAGCAGCATTATCATTTTCAAGCTTTGAAAGCCTTTCTCTCTGCCCGTCAATTTCAGAATCTGTTTCCTTGATTTCATTATAAAGCTTATCGCTCTTTTCATTGCTTTCTTCAAGATTAGCCTTAGCCTGTTCAAATTCACGTACAGCATTCTCATAAAGCTCATTCGTTTTTACTGCTTCTGCTTTTTTTACATCTGTAATTTCAAGAAGTGCGCTTACCTCAATACCCTTAAGCTCTTCCCGAAGGTCAAGATATTTCATAGCCTTTTCACTCTGACGGTGAAGCGGCTCTACTCTTTCTGTAAGCTCGCTCAAAATATCCCGCACACGAACAAGGTTATCCTCCGTATGCGAGAGCTTGCGCTCTGCCTCATTCTTTCTGTAACGGTACTTTGAAATTCCTGCCGCTTCTTCAAAAATCTGTCTGCGGTCATCACCCTTTGAAGATACTATTTCCGCTATTTTACCCTGTCCGACAATCGAATATCCGTCACGTCCGAGGCCTGTATCCATAAACAGCTCGTTTATATCTTTAAGACGGCAAGCTGTACGGTTTATCATATATTCGCTTTCACCGCTGCGAAAAACTCTTCTTGTTATTTCCACCTCGTTATAATCACACGGGAGAAAGTGTGTAGAGTTATCAAGCACCAAAGAAACCTCCGCATAGCCAAGCGGCTTACGTTTCTGCGTACCTGCAAAAATAACGTCCTCCATCTTTCCGCCACGCAGCGTTTTTGCGCTCTGCTCGCCCATAACCCATCTTACAGCATCGGAAATATTACTTTTACCGCTGCCGTTAGGTCCGACGATTGCAGTAACGCCCTGGTGAACTTCAATAACAGTTTTTTCAGCAAATGACTTAAAGCCCTGAAGCTCTATTCTTTTAAGGTACATATAATCACCTTCTTTTTCCAATCATACTAAATAATAATATCATATTCTATGTAATTAATCAAGTTTTTTGGAAGCATTTTTTCCTATTCCCTCAAAAAGGAGCTGCAAAAAAACTAGGTTTTTTTTGCAGCTCCTTGAATCGTTTTTCATTCACCGAGAGTTTCCATGATTCCCTGTGTTATGGCATCTGCCATTGTTTCCTGTCCTTGTTTACTAAGAAGATAGTTTCTGTCTTTTTCATTGCTTATAAAGGCGGTTTCCACCAATACTGCCGGACAAGTTGTTGTACGTATTACATAAAGGTGGGAGCCGTTTTGTGTTTCTTTCGGGGAAAGACCCGTCATTTCAACCATTTTATCATAAATATTTTCAGCAAGCACTGTGCCGATTTCAGATGCGGGGTGATAATATACCTGTGTTCCGTTTATCTGTGCATTTTCTATAGAATTACAATGTATACTTACAAACAAATCGCATCCACTCTCATTTGTAAGGTCGCTTCTTTCTTTTAACGATATATAATTATCCTTATTTCTTGTATATATAACCTTTACACCCTGTGCCTGTAGCTTTTCTCCGACAAGAAGCGCTATCGAAAGATTAATATGACTTTCATAAGCCACAGCTTTTCCCGAAGAATTATATCCTACAGCGCCGGGGTCATCGCCACCGTGTCCTGCGTCAATTACTACTGTTTTTACGCCGTCGTCATTTTCAGGAAGTGTTGGCTTTTCATTTTCAATATTTCCGTCAGCTTTGTAAAAGCCTTTTTCAGCGGTATATCTTAATTTATTGCTTCCGTCAACAGTAACTGTGCAGCCGCTTAGTGCATTTGAAATAATAATCTCATATATAATTCCGTCGTGTATTTCAATCTTCTGATTCTTAAGTTTCAGATTTGTAAATGTTACACTATAGCCGTTAGCCACCGATTTACCGCTGCCCGCATATGTCTTATCAAAATACACTCTCTTTGAAAAGGCATCGTATATTATTGCTTCGTTTTCTGATTTTTCACTGCGAATCATTATTCCCTTTTCGCTTGACATAACCATTACCTGTGTTTTTTCCGATATATCCAAAACAAGGCGTGCGTGTGTAGTGTGATTTGAATAACGAACTGTGTCAACACTGTTTCCGTCAAGGCGAAGTGTTGCCCCCGCACTCATAAATGAAGCTGACGGGAAGTCAAACACAATTCTGTCAGGGTCCTTATATCTTGTAACCGTTGGTGATATGCCGTAGCGTGTGCTGATATATATATAGTCATAACGACTATCAGACTCTGCCGTTACCTTTCCAAAAACACCTTTTTCCTCCGGAATAACCTCTTCTTCATCAGGAACGGTGCTTCCGATTATTTCTGATATGTCATTTTCATCCTCATATATCGAAACTGTACGGGTAGCATTATCCCATTTTACCTGAAAACCAAGCTTTTCCGCAATAAAACGAACAGGAACCATTGATTTAAGTACATTTTCACTCGTACCGATAAGCATAGGAAGTGGCTGCGGCTCTTCTATTTTAACTAATTCGCCGTTAATATAAGTATTTCTGTCCCCTATTTTCACAAATATTGAAACACCGTTGTCTACAATCTCCACCTGACACGTATCGTCATGCCAGATAATACTGCTTCCAAGCGCCTCAAACACCTCACGAACAGGAACCATTGTATAATCATCTATAATTACAGGCTGCATCGGTAAATCCTTAAGCATTTTTCCGTTAATCTTAAGCCCGATTTCGCCGCCCTCGTAATCATGGTAAGAATCATTATAATAAAGCTGTGCCGCATTTATGTTAATAAATGCAACTAACATAATTAAAATCAATGTCACCCAAAATATTGTTTTTTTCACGGTTGCACCTCTTTTCAGGACAATATTCGACATTTATGGGTAAAATCCTACCCTTTCCTACTATTTGTAACACATTTGTAATATATTTTATTCCCAGGCTATTTGATTGCTGTTTTTCCCCTGTGGCATTGGTATTTTATAGTGCTCATAAGCACTTCTTGTTACACATCTTCCTCTGGGAGTTCTGTTAATAAAGCCAAGCTGTAACAAATAAGGCTCATAAACATCTTCAATCGTAGAGGAATCCTCGCCTATTGTAGCGGCAAGGGTATCAAGACCTACAGGTCCTCCGCCAAAATTTGTTATTATTGAGGTTATCATTTTCTTATCAGTTGCATCAAGACCGAGAGCGTCAATTTCAAGCATATTCAGGGCTTTGTCGGCAACCTCTTTTGTAATTGTACCATCAGCACAAACCTGTGCAAAGTCACGCACACGGCGCAAAAGACGGTTCGCAATTCTCGGTGTTCCTCTTGAACGTGACGCAATTTCAGCTGCACCCTCTTGTGCTATATCCACATTCATAATCTGCGCACTGCGGGTAACAATCGTTGCAAGCTCGTCATTTGTATATAGCTCGAGTCTTGAAATAACACCGAATCTGTCACGAAGCGGTGCTGATAGTAAACCCGCTCTCGTCGTTGCACCTACAAGTGTAAAGGGTGGCAAACTAAGACGAACAGACTGCGCACTTGGTCCTTTTCCGATAATTATGTCAAGCGAAAAATCCTCCATAGCAGGATATAATATTTCTTCAACTGCACGTGAAAGACGATGTATTTCATCAATAAACAAAACGTCCTGCGGACCCAAATTTGTAAGGATTGCAGCTAAATCCATAGGCTTTTCAATGGCAGGTCCGCTTGTTACACGGATATTTACACCCATCTCATTTGCAATAATCGAGGCAAGCGTTGTCTTACCAAGTCCCGGGGGGCCGTAAAGCAAGCAATGGTCAAGTGCCTCTCGTCGCTGCAATGCCGCATCAATATATATCTTCAAGCTTTCTTTAACCTTTTCCTGACCGATATATTCGTCCATGCTTTTAGGTCTGATAGAAAATTCTGTTTCACTGTCGCCGTCAAGCTGACGGGAGGATATAATGCGTTCATCAAATTCCATTTGACATTCTCCTTAAAGCTTCTTTGATAATATCTTCTGTGCTCATTCCATCTGCATTAATCTGCATAACCGTCTTTTGCGCTTCGGAGGGTGATGCCCCAAGTGCGATAAGTGCATTTACAGCACCCGTATCCGAGCGCACCCCTGATTGAACAGGGCGTGCACCGATGCTGCTTCCTACCGCTTCCTGTGTGTCAATTTTACCCTTAAGCTCCAATATAACACGCTGCGCCATTTTTGTTCCGACGCCCGGGGCACGTGTGATTGCCTTCACGTCCTCGCTTATTATAGCAAATGCCAAATCCTGTACAGATAATGTACCCAGTATTGCAAGCGCTGCTTTAGGACCTATTCCCGAAATTGAAATAAGGCGATTAAAATATGTCATCTGCTCGCTCGTTAAAAATCCATACATTTCAGGCTGCTCGTCCCTTATCTGAAAATATGTATTTACTGTTATATTTTCACCGACAGAGCCAACCCGTGCAATATCCGATGATGGCATGCTTACCGAAAAACCAATTCCGCCTACATCTATCACAACACCGTTTTCAGTCTTTGCTGCAATTATTCCCTTTAAAAAAGAAATCATAGCCGAATTCCTCCGTAATTTTTAATTGAGTTAAACGCCATACTGTTTCCATGACAAACAGCAATCGCCAATGCATCCGCCACATCGTCTGGCTTTGGCACACTACTAAGGCCAAGCATAGATTTCATCATCTGTTGAATCTGCGCTTTTCCCGCACGTCCGTAGCCTGTAAGCGCCTGCTTAACCTGAAGAGGGGTATATTCACAAACAGGCAGATTATTCTGCACCGCCGCAAGAATTATAACACCCCTTGCCTGTCCTACAGTAAGTGCCGTTTTTGCATTGTTATTGAAAAACAGCTCCTCTATACTCATTACATCAGGCTTATAAAGCTTTATTATCTCACAAATTCCGTCATACACTATTTTTAATCTTTCCTCAAGCGGTGTATGCGCCCGTGTAGTAACTGCATCGTATGCAACGGTTTTGTATCTGTTACCTTCCTTATCAACAACTCCGTAGCCTACGATTGCAATTCCCGGGTCTATTCCAAGTATCCGCATTTTATCACTCTGCTTTCTTTCTGAGCATAGCATCCTTAACCACAGGCTTATCCATTTTTATATACAAGGTCATTGCCGCATGGTTAGCAACATCAATATCTTCCATGTTTTCGTTTTTAATAACTTCTGCCTTTTGCACAAAATAGTCTTGCATAGGCTGAATAACCTCTATTTCGTCGCCCTTAAAGAATCTGTTGCGCTGCGTCACCTTTGCAAGACCTGTTTTTTCATCGTAATCAAGGACTATTCCCACAATATCACATTCTCTTATATACGAGCTTGAGCCGTAAATCTGTGCCCCCGTATCGGGAATACCGAAAAAGAAGCCTGTATAATAATCACGGTGGCTGACTTTTTTCACTTCGTCAAGCCACATAGGATTAAACTCGTACTTTTGCGGATTTTCATAATATGCATCAATAGCTTTTCTGTATGCACCTACAATAGTAGCAACATAGTATTCACTCTTTACCCTGCCCTCGATTTTAAGCGAGCTGACACCACTTGCAATAAGCTCGGGAATATGCTCAATCATGCATAAATCCTTTGAATTCATTATGAATGTTCCACGCTCGTTCTCAAATACGGGCATATATTCACCGGGGCGTCTTTCTTCCATAAGGGCATAATTCCATCTGCAAGGGTGGCTGCACGCACCGTAATTGCTGTCACGTGCGGTCATATAATTGCTTAAAAGGCATCTTCCCGAATATGAAACACACATTGCGCCGTGCATAAACACCTCAAGCTCACATTCCTTGCTGATATTATCTTTAATTTCACGTGCTTCTTCAAGCGTCATTTCACGTGCCAGTACCACTCTTTTTGCGCCCATAGCGTGCCACGACTGTACGGTAGCGTAGTTTGTGTTATTAGCCTGTGTGCTGATATGGATTTCAAGATTGGGTGCTGCTTTTTTGCAAAGATTAAAAGCACCTAAATCAGATACTAAAACAGCATCTGCCCCCAATTCATATATTTCTTTGAAATACTTCTCCATTTTATCAAGGTCACGGTTATGCGGAATAATGTTTGCGGTTATATAAACCTTTTTCCCCATTTGGTGGGCATATTCAATACCCTCTTTCATTTCTTCGGGGGTAAAATTATCCGCAGCAGTTCTCAGCGAGAACGCCTCACCGCCTATGTATACAGCATCTGCGCCATATTTGAGTGCTATTTTAAGTTTGTATAAATTTCCGGCAGGTGCCAGAAGCTCAACCTTTTGCATATTATTTTCCTTTCGCATCATTTTTAACAGACAGCGCTACGCCGTCACCAATCGGTATTATAGAGGTTGTCAGGGAAGGATTTTTCATTATTTCTTCAAGATACATTCTTAATCTTTTCACAATAGTAACTTTTCTGTGTTCTACCTTTTCCTCGTCCTCAACCATACCCTTGTATAATATGTTATCTGACAGCAATACACCGCCCGGGTTCAGGAGCCTTAATATATTTGGCAAAAATTCTATATACTGCCCTTTAGCCGCATCTAAAAATACAAAATCGAATCCCCCGTCAAGCCAGCCCAGCACCTCTGCCGCCTCACCCTCAATGACACGGATTTTCTTTTCATACCCTGATGCAAACACATTATCAATGGCAATATCTGCATGTTTTTTATATCGCTCAATCGTAACGATAGAACTGTCTTTTGGCAGATTATCCGCCATAAGTATTGCACTGTAGCCAACCGCAGTTCCGATTTCAAGAACACGATGCGGTTTTATTTTTTTAAGCAGTGTTACTATAAGCTGCTCTGTAGATTTTTGAACAATCGGCGCATAGCTTTCCTCAAGTGCCGACTTTTTGCGCAGTTGCTCTAAAAATGGGCTGCGCTGAGGTATTAATGAATCTAAAAATTCCTGTTGCATAATTCACCTTAATACTGTATTTGTTCTTTAATGCGTTTCGTTGTTTCACTTCCGCACAACGAAGCTGTTATTTCAAAACCGAATTTATATGCTGACCCCATACCGTCAGAGGTTATAAAGTTATCACACTTTACAACCGATTGTTTGATATAGTTACCGCCTGTAAACGTATCCTCAAAGCCGGGGTAGCATGTTGCATCTTTTCCGCACAGAAGCCCCATTTTCCCCAGTATTGACGGAGCTGCACAAATCGCACAAATCAGCTTTTTATTATCGTTTGCATACGTTATAAGCTCTTTAACCGTATCATTCTTATCCATGTTTTCCGTACCGCCTAAGCCACCGGGAAGGATAAGTGCCTCTATAGCATTTTTATCAACGTCACAAAGCTCTATATCTGCCTTTACTGTTATGTCATGCGCCCCTGTAACATACTCCCCCGTCACACCGACAGTTTTAACATCGAGTGATACACGGCGCAAAATATCAAGCGGTGCAAGTGCCTCTACCTCTTCAAATCCGTCAGCAAGAAACATATAAATCATTTTATTTCCTCCCAAACAACATATTTTTCTACAAGGAATTCGGGCTGATAGCTTTTTTTAGCACGCCTTAATCCCTCAATTCCCATATCCTCTTCACGATTTACATAAAGACAGTCTTTCCATTCATTTTCACAGAAAAGCTTATTGATTGCCTGATATGCACCTCTGTAGTTATCATCAGCAAGCTCTATCTGTATCAGAGCAGTTTCACTGTTAAGCCTTTCTCCAAAGCTCATCGCAACAATTTCGCCGTCTATACGGATTGCAGCACCCTTTTGATTCAGCACAAAATAGTTTTCAAAGTATCTTTCCATAGCGCCAAGCTCAAACGAGTTTCTGTTCTTAGTTTTTCCATTGACAAGCTTATACGCTTTACACGCACATTCTTCTAAAAGCTTCGGTTCGGTTATTCTCAAATATTCATATTCATAGTTTTCAAGAAAATAATTAAGGTGATTTCTTTTTGAGTGCAGCTTTTTTCCCGAAAGAGAAATCATTCTTTCCGTTAAATATACATAGTCAAAACAATTTCTGTCCTCTTCCATAACAAAACGTCCCTCAAAAAGTGCAGAAAGCTTATCCGCATTTTCCTTTGTTACAAGAATAAAGCGCAGCCTTTCCCCACGTTCTTTGGAATACTCATAAAGCTCTTCAATGGCATTTTTTAAATTGCCTTTTCCAATCGGGAAGAAATATGCACTCTCTTTCCCTTTAATATTAAATCTTATAAAAAGATATTCTCCATTATCTGCGTATTCAAGGTTATAGTACCTGTTCCAGATAAACATTGTCGCAAATACACCCTCGGACGCATATGTCACGTCCTCAATTCTGTACTTATTATAGCGTTCAAAATCCTTGATTGAAACGCACTTAAATTCAAGCATAAAGTTAATTCATCCTTTATTTAAATCTTCTGCCTTTTAAAATAACCTTAAGTCCGAATTTCGGCAGTGCAAGCATACGCACAAATCTTGACGGCTGCTTTATAAGTCTGTACAGCCACTCGATACCGTGATTACAATAAAACTCAGGCGCACGCTGAACTGTTCCGGCAAACACATCAAGACACCCGCCGGCACCTATGGCAAGCTTTGCATTTAATTTATCAGCATTGTTATTTATCCACATTTCCTGTTTCGGAAAGCCCAGACAAACCATCAGAAAATCAGGTGCTGCATTGTTAATGCTTTCAATTACAGGCTCATCATCCTTAAAGTAACCGTCATGCGTACCTGCTATTACAAGTCCCGGATATTTTTTCTTTAAATTTTCAGCTGCCATTTCTGCAACACCGGGCTTTGAACCCAAAAGATAAACAGATTTACCCATTTTTGCCATAGGTTCAAACAATCTGCAAACAAGGTCAAAACCTGCAACTCTTTCAGAAAGAGGGTTACCAAGAATTTTTGAGCCGTAAACAACACCTATTCCGTCAGCAATAACCATATCGGCACTGTTTAATACATCTGTAAATTCAGGATTTTCAGACGCATAAAGTATTATTTCCGAATTTGGTGTATATATCTTACTAAGCCCGTCCTTTTCCAGAAGATTGACCGCATTACTCACAGCCTCGTCCATTGTAAGCTTGTCCACATGTACTCCAAGAATGTTTACAAAATCCATAATGCTGCTCCTTTTATCTACATAATATTCCTATGGTATAGTATACCACAAAATAACATTTTGTGCAACAAAAATATACAAAGAGGATTTATAAAATTCAAGCATGAAATAAGGGTGCAGTATAACGACATAAAATCATTTTACTACACCCATCATCTGTCAGTTTTTCAAAACAACATTCTCAATCTCAATGGCACGGCTGTCAGCATCTAAACCGATACATTTACCGCAGTTGTCACAAATTTTATTGCTGTCAAGGTCGCACTTGTCACATTCCCCGCAATCACAGCAAAGCTTATTTTCGTCAAGTATACATTTATCGTTCATTAAAATCATTCCCTGAAAAAAATATTACTGTCAGTATACACTAAATTTTTGAATATTTCAAGGGATTATTCAAAAATTTGTGACAGGTACAAAAATTGTTTGTCCGCATACAATGTTGCCATCTTTAATTCCGTTGTTTGCCGATACCTCATATACGTATTTACGAATATCGTAACCTGCCGGCTTATACTCCTTTGCGATTGACCAGAGTGTATCGCCTTCTTTTACTACTACAGAAACAACGCTGCGGTTTACTTCCTCCGAAGAAGTCTTTGAAAAAGCAACGTGTGCCGCCATAACAACAAGTACCATAACAATGATAAGCGCTACGCTGCGCTGACGTCTTAATTTTCTGGCTCTTCTTAATCTTCTGAGTTTACTGCTTGTATTCATATATTTAAACCTCCAAACATTTGTTCGCTTTCTTGCTTATAATATAACAGAACATTTGTTCGATGTCAATACTTTTTCTGAAAATTTTTCCAATTTTTTTCTTTATGTGTTAGCGACATATGATAGAATTCCGAAAAAATGTTGCTCGATAACATATGCTTTATATTTTGTAGGTATATTGTGTTGTTGACAAGAAGTTAGTTTTGAAGTATAATATATCTAGTATATCTATAAACTTTTAAGGAGTGAAATTTATGTCATATCTTGCGATTGATATTGGTGCTTCAAGCGGCAGACATATGCTTGGAAAACGTGTGAACGGAAAAATCGAACTTACAGAGGTATATCGTTTTAAAAACGGTCCTAAAATGAAAAACGGTCATTTGTGCTGGGACGGACAGCAGCTGTTTTCTGATATTGTAACAGGAATGAAAAAATGTGCAGAGCTTGGCGAAATTCCTGAAAGTGTTGCTATTGACTGTTTCGGTGTGGATTTCGTTCTTCTTGACGAAAATGATAATCTTATCGGCGATACTGTTTCCTATAGAGATGACAGAACGGCTTCGGTACGTGATGAGGTATATTCAATCATCAGCGAGGAGGACCTTTTCCGTCGCACAGGTATTGCATCACAGCCCTTTAATACAATTTATCAGCTTTATGCGGTAAAAAAGGAAACTCCTCAGGCTTTTGAGAGAGCAAAGTCTTATCTTATGCTCCCAGAATATTTTAACTTCCTTCTTACAGGAGTTAAGATGAATGAATTTACAAACGCATCGACAACTCAGCTTGTAAATGCTGCAAGTCGTGAATATGATAAAGAGCTTTTAGAGATGCTGGGTATTCCGTCTGACATTTTTGGAAAGCTTCATATGCCTTCAACAGTTGTCGGAGATTTGCTTCCCTCTATTCAGGAACAGGTAGGATATAACTGCCGTGTTGTTCTTGCAGCAAGCCACGATACAGGCTCTGCCGTAATGACTGTACCTAATGAAGATGATGCAATCTACATAAGCAGCGGTACATGGTCGTTGTTTGGTGTTCTTCTTGAAAATGCTAATTGTTCTGACAAAGCAAAGAACGCAGGCTTTACAAACGAAGGCGCATTTGACGGAAAGGTTCGTTTCCTTAAAAACATCACAGGCTTTTGGGTTGTTCAGCAGCTTCGTGAGCAGATTCCGATTAACGAAGGCTTTGGCGAAATGTGCGTAATGGCTGAAAAATCCGGTTACACAACACCTATTGACATTAACAGCGAGCTTCTTTTCGCTCCTAAAAATATGAAAGATGCTGTTCTTACTCAGCTTCAGAATCAGGGTGCACCTGCTCCGAAAAACGTGGCAGAGCTTCTTGCCAGTGTATATCATGGTATGGCTGACGGATATAGAAAGGCTGTAATAGAGCTTGAAGAAATTACTTCACGCACATACAACACCATTTATATCATCGGCGGCGGAAGTCAGAACACATTTGTAAACCGTCTTACTGAGGAATATTCGGGTAAAAAGGTTGTAGCAGGTGAAATTGAAGCAACTGCTATCGGTAATATAATGGCACAGGAAGCTGTGAAATAACACCCCTTTTATATGAGGTGAGCTTTAATGGACATAGAAAACCTTAAAAAGCCTATCGCTATGTGGGCATGGAATGAAAAACTTAATACGCAGGACACCATGCACAATGCAGATAGAATTATAGACTGCGGCTTTGGCGGAGTTTGTATTAATGCACGATATGGACTTCAAAGCAAATACTTGGGTGAGGAATGGATGCGCAATATCAGCTGCGCAATAAGTCAGTGTAATTCTTATAACGCAAGAAAATGGATTTGCGACGATTATGCAAAGGTTTCGGGAAGTGCAAACGGAGTTGTAAATGCACAGGATCTTATGAATCAGCAAAAATTCCTCCGCTATGAAGCCTCTGAAAAATCAAATGACCGCACTATTATTTTTAAGGACGGGTATCATTTTTATTATGATGTTAACCCATACTATGTAGATGTTTTAAACAAAGATGTGTCGCAGCAGTTCATACAGAATGCATATATGCCATATATTGAAAGATTTCCTGAGGGCATTGATGTTTTTCTCTGCTGTGCTCCGCAGCTTTTTTCCGGCATCATTCCCTGGAGCTTCACTCTTCCGCTGGAATATAAAAATGCTTACGGGGAGGAATTGCTCGACGTTTTGATTGAGCTTTTCCGACCTGTAGGTAATTATATAAACACACGAATTAAATTCTACTCACTTGTATCAAGGCTTTTTGGTGATAATTTTCTTAAACCCATTTACGATTATTGCAGTGAGCATAATGTAAGCCTTGCCTTGAATTTATCATCAGGCAGTGTGCCTGATGCATTATCCATGTCACAATATGACTATTCGCATTTTCCTTGTGTTGAAAGCATGTCAAGAAACGATAGCTGCGCCATATCGCCTATTAGTGCGGCATCTGCCGCATACCAGTTTGGTAAAAAGGATTGTTATTCTCTGCTCTTTTCTTCTTGCGGCTATGGTGCAACATTTGACGACTTCAAGCGTATAGCACAACAACATTTAGTGCGTGGCATTACGGGAATTATATCTTCAGGCGTAAATCCGTCACTTCGTGGCGGGCGAAAATATGACAACCCCTCCCCGTCTGTTTTTTACGGCGATAATCCTGATGAATATATAACGCTAAATAATTATATAGCACGCACCGCCAGTCTTTTGTCGCAGGGGAAGGCAGATTTTGAAACATTGGTTATATATAATTCCTCCTGCTTCTGGTCAAAGCTTGATACAGAAAACAAGGAAGGAATTAATGAATTATCAGCACTTATGAAAGCAACCATTGATACTCTTGAAAAAAAGCATATTCCTTTTCATATTGCTGATGAATTAACCCTTCAAAAGCATGCCCGCATTGAGGGTGATACTTTCGTTATCGGAAACGGGCGTTATAAAACCGTTATTCTCACAGAAAATTCCGTATTCCTTGAAAGTACAACTAAGTTGCTTTCTGAGTTTGAAAGCAGCGGCGGTTTTATAACCATGGCTGACTCTCTCACTTCCAATGATATCTGCGATAACGAAAACCTGCTTTACACTTATCGCAGCTTTCCGAATCATAAAATTCATTACTTTGTAAATAATTCACCTTTAGAATTTACCGCTGCGATATCTGTTGCAGACAAAATGATAGATGTTTCTACAGGTGATACAATTCCGTTTTACGGAATATATAAATTCGCTCCGTATGAAAGCATAATGCTTCTTGATGACGGGGCATTGCAGCAATCACGGCCATTCAAAAAGCCGCTTAAAACACTGGATATCAGCGGTGAATGGACTGCTTCAGATATTAATAATGTGATTGTTTTAGACAGGTGCGATGTTTATTTTGATAATCAAGCCTTTTCTCAAAACGAAAATTGTGCAGATGTGATTGAACTTGCAATTTCGCTTAAAAGAAGTGTTCAGATTGAATGTGTATATAATTTTAACATATCTGAAATTCCGCAGGAAATCTTTCTTGCGTGCGAAAATTCTGATTCTTTCACGATAGAAATCAACGGTACTGAAATTGATAAGGAATATGATCGTTTCTTTATCAATAAAGCATTATCACGTATTGATATATCAAGCTATATTTCTTTAGGGGAAAATAAAATTTCTCTGAAAGCTTTTTATTCCCCGTCTGATGAATTTTTACTATCTTACGAAAAGGCGCTCAAAGCTCCTTCGGAACGCAATAAACTGAACTATAACCTTGAAATTTCTCCGCTTTATATTCTCGGTGACTTTAATGTCGCATTTAGCGGCGAATTCCGTAAGCTTGACAAAAATGCATCAAGATATATCGGTGATTTTTCAATAGAGGGAAAAAAAGAAAAATTCTTGCTCTCACATCTTGAGCAGCAGGGGCTTGCATTTTTCTGTGGCAAGTTGACTTTTTCAAAAACATTTAATATTTCAGATACATCGTATTGTATTAAATTTAAGCCCGAGGGAATTAATAGTGTTACAATAGAGGTAAACGGTAAAATTGCCCGGACCCTTATGTGGGAGCCGTTTGAGTGTGATATTTCAGACCTTCTCGTAAAAGGAGACAATGAAATCAAGCTTACCATTAGTTCTACCAGCCGAAATTTGCTCGGTCCGCACCATATTCCTATGGGAGAATTGTACAATGTTACATCTGGCGATTTTTATAAAAACCCTTGTGTATGGAATGATAACAAACCTACTCCCTGGGAAAACAACTATTGTTTTATTGAATTTGGTATAGCCAAAAGAGAATAATTATATTTCACTTTAAGAAAAGGACGCAAACATTATGAATCGATTTTTATCAGGTTTTTTTGCCTCTCTGTTTGTTTTAAGTACATGTACTGCGGCATTTGCCTTTCCGTTAACCCATGATAGTAAAGCCGCAAATGCTGACTCTATGCGCATTCTCTCCCCACCAATATGGATGCGTGACGATGCACTTATTGATAACGAAAATATCCCCGTTGCATTGTCAAACGATATGAAAAGCGAAAATGAAATGGGTTGGTGTGAGCCATATCAGAATAAGCTTAAATACACCAATCTCATTGACGGATATTCAATAATTATCCCTGCGGATATGCGTGTTGATATGTCATTATCTGATGTTTGCACAACACTTACGGACTCGCACCGAATGCTCCGAATTTTCAAGGAAAGCTTTGATACATCGGGTGAAAGACTTTCTTATTTGAATTATTCAAACAAATTTACCGAAAACACAGCCGACCACAAGCTTGAAAAAGACGAAACATATACTGTAGGGGATTACGAGTATCACATTCTCCAATGGTCACGCAAAAAGCTTTCAAGGATAGAAAACGACAAAAATTATTACTCCTGTGTTGATGTGTGTATAGGCGCACGTGTTTATACATTTTTCTTCACTGCTGACATGCCATTTTCAAACTGCGGCGGATATATGGATATTGTAACCTCGCTGATAACGTTTGACCCGTCAGTTCCACAGGCAAATGCATATAACAAAGGCTACAAAAAGGCCGATACTTCAAGAATGAATGTTACCGCTAAAACGGCATATAATAATTTATTCTCCGATAATGCCTCATTTAAAATGGGTATGTTTGCCCCCGAAAAATACGGCGGATTTGCACGAATGGAAGAATTTGAGAAAACGCTTGGTTATAATTTCTGTTCATTTCTTATTTATACGGAATTCACAGACAGAAATTCACCTACAGCCGGTAATTACCCCTCAAAAATCAGCTCGTATTTTTCAAAAATTGAAGAATATCTGAAATATGCCAGAAAAACAGGTAAAGCAATCGAGCTTACATTGCAGGTACCTCTTTCCCGCAGTGTAAACAATAATATGATTTATGAAATCTTAGACGGCACCTATGACCAGTTTATTATGGGATATACTAATCTTATATCAAAATATCCTGATGTAGCTGTTCTTTTCCGTCCCTTCAATGAAATGAACGGTGACTGGTGCACCTACAGCTCATTCCATACATCACGTGACCCGCAAATATATGTAGAGCTTTACAGATATCTTTATAATAAATTTAAAGCTGCGGGCTGTAACAACACCATCTGGGTATGGAATCCCAATGAAATCAGCTTCCCGAATTTTAAATGGAATCATCAGGACCTTTATTATCCAGGCGATGAGTATGTTGATGTTTACGGAATAACAGGGTATAATAACGGCACATATTACGAGGGAGAAACGTGGAGAACTTTTGACGAAATATATGCCCCTGTTTACGAAAGAGCACTTCGCATTAATGAAAAGCCTATGATGATAACCGAATTTTCATGCTCGTCTATAGGCGGCGATAAGGTAGGGTGGCTTGAGGATATGTTTACCTCTCTTCCCAAATATGATAAAATAAAGGTAGGTATCTGGTGGCACGCAGCTGACTTTAACGGTGATGCTATTGCACGCCCTTACTTTATGGATACCCCCGACGGAATGCTTGAAGTATTTGATAAATATCTTAATTAGGAGGTGATACAATGACTCTGTTTTGGACAATACTCACAATCGCTCTGATTGTTCTGGAGGCTTCAACAGCACAGTTTATCTGCATCTGGTTTTCAGGCGGTGCCTTCGCTGCATTAATTGTTGCGTTGTGCGGTCTTAGTCTGTGGACTCAAATTGTAGTGTTTGTTCTGATTTCGGCTTTACTTTTAATTTTTACAAAGAAATTTGTCAATAAGCTTAAATCAAAAGCACCGGCAAAAACAAATGCAGATGCATTGATAGGCGAAACGGCTGTTGTTATATCCCCCATTTCAAACACACAGGGCATTGGCTCTGTTAAAACACATGGAATGGTATGGAGTGCCCGTAGCGAAAACGGAAGCGATATTGAAGAAGGCACACTTGTTTTAGTAAAACAAATTGAAGGTGTTAAACTGATTGTTGAAGTTAAGGAGGATTAATTTATGGGTTTTATTTTAGCTATTTTAGTTATTCTCATCGTTCTTGTTATTGCAAATATTAAAATTGTACCGCAGGCATATGCTTATGTAATTGAAAGATTCGGAGGATATCACGATACATGGTCTGTAGGCTTGCACATCAAAATACCATTTATAGACCGTATATCAAAGCGTGTTAACCTCAAGGAACAGGTTGTTGACTTTCCGCCCCAGCCTGTTATTACAAAGGATAACGTATCTATGCAAATTGATACTGTAGTTTATTTCCAGATTACAGATCCCAAGCTTTATACCTATGGGGTTGAGCGTCCTATGATGGCTATTGAAAATCTTACCGCTACAACGCTCAGAAATATAATCGGTGACCTTGACCTTGATGGAACACTTACATCACGTGATACTGTAAACACCAAAATGCGTGCAATTCTTGATGAGGCAACTGATCCCTGGGGTATAAAAATCAATCGTGTGGAGCTTAAGAATATTATCCCACCCAGAGAAATTCAAAATGCAATGGAAAAACAGATGAAAGCCGAGCGTGAGCGCCGTGAAGCTATTCTGCGTGCCGAAGGTGAAAAGAAGTCGGCTATCCTTATGGCGGAGGGTGAAAAGGAATCTGCCATTCTTCGTGCAGAAGCTAAAAAGCAGTCTGCAATACGTGAAGCCGAGGGTGAGGCTGAAGCAATTATTGCTGTTCAGACCGCTGTTGCTGAAGGTGTACGCAGAATTAATGAGGCGAATCCCTCACAGGCATATATCGCATTAAAATCACTTGAAAGCATGGAGAAGGTCGCAAACGGCCAATCGACAAAGATTATAATTCCTTCTGAGATACAATCCCTTGCAGGGCTTGCCGCTTCATGCAAAGAACTATTAAAGGACTAAAAAAATAACAGTCGCAAAAAATTGCGGCTGTTATTTTTTTAGTCCTCTCCAGATAACCTAACTACTGTCATTGGGTGATTAAGATGCTTAATCAATTTTTCGAAAACATCCTCTGTTTTAATTTTCAGGCTGCTTGTATTTATACAAGGGTGACATCCTACATATTCGTCTTTTAAGATATCTTCGTCAACAAGCAAACGAACATGGTTTTGCGTGTCATTCATCAAGCCCAGAACTGATACCGAGCCGGGTGTTATATCAAGAAATTCCTGCATATGGTCGGCATTTGCAAATGAAAGGCGTGCACTTCCTATCTGACTTGACAGCTCCTTTGTTTTAAACACCTTATCTCCCGGTATCATTAATAAATAAAACTCTGTTTGCTGTCTGTTACAAAGAAACAAATTTTTACAAATCATTGCACCAAGTGCTTTATCAATCTCCAGACATACTTCCATTGTTTCGGCAGCACTGTGGTCAACACGCTCGTACTCAATTCCGAGTGAGTCCAGTAAATCATAGCATTTAATTTCTTTTTCCAAACGCCCTTGTGTATTTTCGGGTCTCCCTTTAAAAAGCTCAAGCATTTTCACACTCTCCTATTCCATTAGTGCACTATTTCGTTATAATAGCACACTCCTTCCCCTATGTCAATACAAAAGTCTTTCGTCCCATTACTAAATTTGTACAGTTGTATCACAACAACTCACCATGATTTTTTCAATATTTCTGATATATTTGTATTGACAAATCTTCGTAATATTAGTAAAATATAAAGGTCAGATATGCTGGTGTGGCTCAAAGGTAGAGCAGCGGTATCGTAAACCGCAGGTTGCAAGTTCGATTCTTGTCACCAGCTCCAAAAAATGCGATGTAAAATTTTTTACATCGCATTTTTGCGTTCTCGACTTTCTTAAAATCCGTTATTAAAAATCAACCTCTGTGTCATAATAACAACACTTAAGCAGTTTTTCCATTTCCTCCACAGAAATCTTACGAGGATTGGAGCCTGTGCAAGCATCAGCAACAGCATTTTTAGCAATTTCGGGAAGTCTTTCCAAGAATACTTCTTCAGGAACAAATCCCATTTCACAAGGATAGCTGTCTGCACCGTAGTTCTTGATGCACTGAGGAATATTAAGAGCATCATTCATATTACGAAGATATGCAATAAGGCTTGCAACCTTTTCATCGTCGTTCGAGCCTTCAAGTCCCATATAATCAGCTATAGCACCGTAACGCTTCTTAGCCGTTTCATCCTTTGCATTAAATGCGATAACCTTAGGAAGATACATAGCATTTGCTGCACCATGAATAATATGTGCGCCGAAATCTTCAAAAATAGCACCTGTCTTATGCGCCATTGAGTGAACTATACCCAAAAGTGCATTTGAAAATGCCATGCCTGCAAGGCACTGCGCATTATGCATAGAAGCTCTCTTTTCCATATCTCCGTTATAAGAATCAACAAGGTCAGACTGAATCATCTTAATTGCAAAGATAGCAAGAGGGTCTGTAAAATCACAGTTAGCAGTTGAAACATAAGCTTCTATTGCATGTGTCATAGCATCCATACCTGTATGTGCGGTAAGCTTCTGTGGCATTGTTTCTGCAAGTTCAGGATCAACAATAGCAACATCAGGGGTGATTTCAAAGTCAGCAAGAGGATATTTTATACCTTTTTCGTAGTCTGTAATTACCGAGAAAGCTGTAACCTCTGTAGCTGTACCGGATGTTGAAGGAATTGCACAGAAACGAGCCTTCTTGCGAAGCTCGGGAATACCAAACACTACGCACATTTCTTCAAAAGTAATTTCAGGATATTCATACTTTATCCACATTGCTTTCGCAGCATCAATAGGCGAACCTCCGCCGATTGCAACAATCCAGTCAGGTTGAAATTTCTGCATTGCTTCAGCACCACGCATAACAGTATCAACTGAAGGATCGGGCTCTATACCTTCAAAAATTTCTACTTCCATTCCTGCTTCTTTAAGATAAGCAGTTACTTTATCAAGGAAACCGAAGCGTTTCATTGAACCGCCACCAACGCAAACCATTGCTTTTGTTCCCTTAAGTGATTTCAACGCTTCCAAAGCGCCCTTTCCATGATATAAATCACGAGGTAATGTAAAACGTGCCATAATAAACGCTCCTTTATATAAGTCAAATTTTTAGTTGTGTTAAGTTTTTGTTATTCTATAACTATAGTTTTTCCCGACTCTACACAGTATGTATTTCCGTTATCAAAAATCCACACATCTATTAAAGAGGGGTTATAAATCATTTTGCCGTCGGCAGAGGTCTGAAGATTATTATATGCTTCAATATAATCATAGATTTCAATGTTGGTTGCGTACCAGATATCTTCCTTTCCGCCTGTTTTCTGTGCAAAATTCTCAATTACATTCCAGTTGTTGTCAGCATCAAATTCGTAGCTATGTCCCCACAGATAGAAAAGCCAGGGGTGGCGTGCGGGAGTGTCCTTTACAAACTTGTCTGCAAGCTCACAGAGGTGTTCATTATTGTGGTGGCACGTCGCAGGAAGCCTTAGCCAATCCTGTGGCAAATCAAACTTTTCCGTTGACACGACAGTTCTTGCATACTTAATCTGACAAAGCTTTAATATTTCAACCACTGTGTCGCTTGTTGTACCAAAAGGATATGCACAGCCACGAATGATTGTGCCAAACATATTTTCAAGAGCTTTTCTGTCCTCGATTATTTCGTATACTGCATGATTGCTCGCAAGCTTATCAAGATATGGATGTGTATATCCGTGAATTGCAACCTCGTGCCCCGAATTTTTGTAGAGCTTCAGAGCCTGCGACGCAGTCATAAGTCTGCCGAAAATCTGGTCATCCGGATAGGTTGTCCCCTCGGGCGCAAATCTGCCGCCTGTAAGGTTAAATGTACCCTTAAGACCATACTTATCCATAATTTCTATAAGGCGGATATCCTGATCTACTCCGTCGTCATAGCTCAGCGTAAGAGCCTTTGCCTTTCCGTCTTTAAATCTTAAAAAGCGCATACCCATAATAATTGCCCCCTTACTTCGCTTTTGTTTCGCAGTAAATACATCTGTAAACCTTATTTTCACGGTCGGTAAGCTTAAATACGTGGTCAATCTCCTGCTCGACAGATGTAATACATCTGGGGTTTTTACATTTTGCAATGTTTACAATTCTTTCAGGAAGTTCACAGTGTCTTTTATTAGTCTTTACACCGTTTTCAATAGTATTGATTGTAATACCGTTGTCAATGTAGCCGAGTGCTTCAAGGTCAACATCAAGCGCCTCGTCTATTTTTATAATGTCCTTCTTTCCCATTTTTTTGCTGTTGACGTTTTTTATAATAGCAACAGAGCATTCCAGAGAGTCAAGGTTAAGGAGCTTATATATTTCCATGCTTTTTCCCGCTTCAATATGGTCAATTACAATACCGTTTGTTATTTCATCTATATGCATACTATTACCCCCTTTATTTAATACCGAGAAGCTTCATAATAAGTGCCATACGAATGAATTTTCCGTTACGTGCCTGACGGAAATAACAAGCACGCTCATCATTATCCACTTCAACAGAAATTTCGTTTACTCTGGGAAGCGGATGCAGAATGCGCATTGTTTCCTTTGCTTTTTCAAGCTTTGAGGGTGTAAGAATATAAGTATCCTTCAAACGTACATAGTCGGCTTCATTAAAGAAACGCTCCTTCTGCACACGTGTCATATACAAAACGTCAAGCTTTTCCATTGCGTCTTCAAGGCTTTCTGTTTCTATAAATTCAACGTTTTTCTTAATAAGAACTTCATTTATAAGATATTCGGGGAGTCTTAACTCTTTAGGAGAAATCATTATAAATTTAACATTCTCATATCTTACCATTGCCTGAATAAGCGAATGAACAGTTCTACCGAATTTAAGGTCGCCGCACAAGCCAATAGTAAGATTATCAAGTCTGCCGATTTCTCTTTTTATTGTAAGAAGGTCAGTAAGCGTCTGTGTAGGGTGATTATGTCCGCCGTCACCTGCATTTATGATAGGAATCTGTGTTTTCATTGAGGCAACAGTTGGCGCACCCTCTTTAGGATGACGCATTGCAATAATATCAGCATATGCCTCAACCGTTCTTACAGTATCTGACACACTTTCACCCTTTGCAGCAGAGCTTGACTGTGCTTCGGAAAATCCCAGAACATTTCCGCCCAACTCATACATAGCAGCCTCAAAACTGAGTCTTGTACGTGTTGACGGCTCGAAGAAAAGTGTAGCAAGCTTTTTATATCTGCATTTTTCTCTGTAATTATCTGGATTTGCAATTATATCATTAGCAACATCTATAAGTTCATCAATTTCATCTGTAGTCAAATCAAGTATATCAATAAGGTCTTTCACGGCTATCATCCTTTCATATTGATAAATTATTTCTGTATCCAGCTTTCATCAGAAGGATTGTTACGGAAACGGATAAGTCTTTCCTTATCCTCTGCCTTGATATAGTTTTCATTTGCCGCAACGGAAACTATTGTATCAAAGTCAGTAAGGCTGATATTCTTTACATTTGCCTCTGCCAGTCTGTCAAGTCCCTTTTTCTTACCATAGGTAAAGATTGACGCAACTCTCAGTACTTCTGCTCCAGCACTGCGAAGTGCATCTACAAACTCAATAACGCTGCCGCCTGTTGAGATAAGGTCCTCAATAACAACAACCTTGTCGCCCTTTTCAAGCTTTCCTTCAATCTGATTCTGTCTGCCGTGATCCTTTGCGCCGCTGCGTACGTAACCCATAGGCATATCAAGAAGATGTGCTGTGATTGCAGCGTGTGCAATACCTGCTGTTGATGTACCCATAAGCACCTGCGCCTCGGGATAATATGTCTTTACAACTTCTGCAAGACTTTTTTCTACATCAGTTCTTACTTTGGGTGCTGTAAGTGTAAGACGGTTATCACAGTAAATAGGGCTTTTTATACCGCTTGCCCATGTAAAAGGCTCATCAGGGCTTAAAAACACTGCCTTAATCTCGAGTAAATCCTTTGCAATCAATTCTTTCATAATCTTTTTCTCCTTAATCTACAAATTCTTTTATACATCTTTCATATGCCGCCACAGGGTCATCTGCCGCTGTAATCGGACGACCTACAACAATATAATCAGAGCCTTGCGCCTTAGCCTTTTCAGGTGTCATAATTCTTACCTGGTCATCTGCTGCACTGTCTGCAAAACGGATACCCGGGGTTACAGTTACAAAGCTCTTCCCGCAAACCTCTTTAACTCTTGATGCCTCGTGAGGTGAGCATACTACGCCGTCAAGACCGCTTTCTGCCGCACATAATGCATAGTGCTCAACCACCTTTGCAAGAGGTGCGTCAATAAGAAGGTCATTCTTCATGCGCTCCTCACTGGTTGATGTCAGCTGTGTCACAGCAATAAGAATGGGACGGGTTCCGTCCTCACGGGTGAGTCCCTCTATAGCCGCTTTCATCATTTCCTTTGTTCCGAATGCGTGAAGATTTGTCATATCAACATCTAAGGAAGAAAGTACCTTCATAGATTTTTTTACAGTGTTTGGAATATCGCAAAGCTTTAAATCAAGGAATATCTTATGTCCTCTGTCCTTAACAGCCTTTACGATTGCAGGCCCCTCTGCATAAAAAAGCTCCATACCTATTTTTACAAAAGGCTTTCTGCCCGAAAACTTGTCAAGAAACTCCAAAAGAGCTTCCTTTGACGAAAAATCACACGCTACAATTACATCCTTACCCATTAGTGAGCACCTCCGATTATACTTTCTAAACTATCTATTTTATATTTTTCCATTGCCGCAGGGAGATTTTCTATAATATTCTTACAAGCATACGGCTCTATAAGATTTGCCGCACCTACCTCTACGGCGGTTGCCCCTGCAAGCATCATTTCAATAACATCCTCTGCTGTTGAAATTCCGCCCATACCGATTATGGGAATATTGACAGCCTCATACACCTTATAAACCATTGCAAGCGCTACAGGGAAAATCGCATTTCCTGAAAATCCGCCTGCCTTGTTTGCAAGGATTGGCTTTCTGTTTTTAAGATTTATGCGCATACCCAAAAGGGTGTTTATCATTGAAATTCCGTCTGCGCCGGCTTCCTCACACGCTTTTGCGATTGTGGCAATGTCCGTCACATTCGGGGAAAGCTTCATATAAACAGGCTTTGTAGTTACACTCTTTACAGCACGGGTTATTTCCGCCGCACTTTCAGGACTTGTACCAAAGCTCATTCCGCCGTGCTTTACATTAGGGCAGCTTATGTTTACCTCAAGGATTCCCACCTCGTCCTGCTTGTCCATTTTTTCACAGGTATAAACGTAATCCTCCAATGAAAATCCGCTGACGTTTGCAACGGCTTTTTTGCTGAAACATTTACGCAGTTTTGGAAGCTCTTCTTCAATAACTCTGTCAACACCGGGATTCTGAAGTCCCACAGAGTTTAGCATACCGCTTGAGCATTCTGCAATTCTCGGAAGAGGATTTCCGTATCGTGTCTCCTTAGTTGTTCCCTTTAAAGAAATACTTCCAAGAATATTTATATCATAATACTCTGCAAACTCATAACCAAATCCAAACGTACCGCTTGCGGGAATTATCGGATTATCGAGCGTAAGTCCGCTTAAATTAACGCTTAATCTGCCCATTTTACTTCCTCCTTAACAAGAACGGGGCCGTCCTTACAGATTCGTTTGTTTCCGTAGAGTGTTTCACAGGTACAGCCCATACAAGCGCCAAAGCCACAGCCCATTCTCGCCTCAAAGCTTAACTGACCGCTTGTTTTTGTATTGTTATAGATTGCTTTGAGCATCGGCTCGGGTCCACAGGTGAAGAAGTATGTATAATCAATGCCCTCTAATGCATCTGTAACAAAGCCCTTTATACCATAGCTGCCATCAGCTGTAGTCACAATCGTATTAATTCCTAAATCAGAAAACTCCTTTTCATAAAAAACCTCGGATTTTGTATTAAATCCCAGTATGACTGTCGGTTTCTTACCTTGTGCAATCAAATCCTTTGCAAGTAAATACATGGGGGGAACACCTGCGCCTCCACCTATAAGAAGCGGACTATCCCCACTTTGTGAAAGGTCATAGCCGTTTCCAAGCCCTGTAAGTATATCAAGCTTTTCCCCGTCTTTCATTTGAGCCATAACCTCTGTGCCGTGACCGACAACCTTGTATATTATAACAAGCTCGTTTTCCATTCTGTCGCACACTGAAATCGGTCTGCGCAGAAAAAAGCCGTCAAGCTTGATATTTACAAACTGTCCCGGTTTTGCAATGTGGGAGCAATCTCCCCCAAGCACCATTTCATATGTATTATCTGCAATGCACTTGTTTGAAATTATTTCAAATATACTCTGCTTCATATTTCCCTCCATACAATTTCGCCGTTTGCCATAGTCATTTTACATCTGCCGTATAGCTTTTCTCCCTCAAAAGGAGTGCTTTTTCCCATTGAGAGGAATTCATTAACATCTACATTGTAGCTTTCTTCAAGATTAAATACTGTAAAATCCGCCTTTTCGCCTACTGCAATTTTTCCCTTTCCAAGATTGAATCTCTGTCTTGGATTTTCGCACAAAAGTCTTACAAGCTTTTCAAGCGTCATTTTCCCCGTTTTTACAAAATGCGTATACATAAGAGAAAATGCCGTTTCTATCCCTACAATTCCCATCATGCTTTTTTCAAGACCTTTGCCCTTTTCCTCAGCACTGTGGGGTGCATGGTCCGTTGCTATCATATCAATCGTACCGTCAAGCACTGCCTCAATAAGTGCCTCTCTATCCTCCGTGTTTCCAAGCGGCGGATTCATTTTAAATCTGCCATGCTCCTGTAAATCATTTTCCGTAAGTATCAGATAATGTGGCGCAGTCTCCGCAGTTATATTAACTCCGTCTTTTTTCGCCTGTCTGATAAGAGCAACGCTTTCCTTTGTAGAAACATGGCATATATGATACGGACAGTGCGTTTCCTTTGCAAGGGCAATATCACGCTCAACCATTTTCCATTCACTCTCGGGCACAATTCCACGATGTCCGTGTGCCTTACTATAAATCCCCTCACGGATATAGCCACCCATAAGTAAATCATTTACCTCGCAATGTGCAGCAATAATGCCGTTACACTTTTTAACCCTTTCCATAGCAGTGCGCATCATATCCTCATTCTGCATTCCACGTCCGTCATCTGAAAAACCGACTGCTTTAGCACTAAGCCCCTCAATATCGGAAAGCTCCTCCCCTTTTTCTCCAACAGAAAGCGAGCCGTAGGGATGTACGCCTATGCATGCATCTCTTTCTATTATTTCAAGCTGTATGTTAAGGTTTTCAACACTGTCAGGCACAGGGTTAAGATTTGGCATAGAGCACACGTCTGTATATCCGCCTCGTGCACATGCCATTGTGCCGCTTTTAATTGTTTCTTTATACGAAAAACCCGGCTCTCGCAAATGCACATGCACATCTGCAAAACCGGGAAATATATAACAATTATTAAAATCAAAAACCTCGGCATCGGAACACTCGCCCTTACCGATAGAAACAACTATCCCGTTGTCCAGTAACAAATCAGCTTTTACAAATTCATTTTCAATCAAAACATTTGCATTTTTTATTACCTGTAGCATGTTATCCTCCTGTAAATTCTGACTCTAGTTATTATATCATATCATGAAAAAAGTGTCAATTAAAATTATTCATTATATTTTAATTGACACTTTTTGCCCAAAGTGATATAATCTTCCCGTTTGATATTTAAAAAAGGAGGCAAAAGAATGAATATAGCTAAGTTCATACGGCAAAATATTGTGCTTGCAGTTGCATTCTTTGCGGCGCTTTTAACAAGCATCATTGTGCCCCCTGACAAGGAATATCTTACTTATTTTGATTTTAAAACACTTACCTGTCTTTTTTGTGTGTTGGCAGTTGTATGTGCACTGAAAAATATTAACTTCTTTTACATACTTGCACAAAAAATTGTGCGCCGCTTTAAGACCACACGTGCATGTATTATTGCACTGGTTTATATTACTTTCATCGGCTCAATGCTGATTGCAAATGATATGGCACTTCTCACATTTTTACCGCTTGGTTATTTTGTACTTTCATCTACCAATAAGCATAAATATATGTGCTTTACCTTTATAATGCAAAACATTGCCGCAAACTTAGGCGGTATGCTTACACCTTTCGGCAATCCGCAAAACTTATATCTTTACACAAAATTTAATATACCTACAGGTGAATTTATATCCATAATGGCACCGCCGTTTTTAATATCAATCAGCATAATTACAATCTGCTGTATGTTTGTGAAATCTGAAATGCTTGAGCTTGATGCTGTCTCTCGTTGGGAATCTAAAAAGCGTATCGGAATTTATCTTTTGCTTTTCACTCTCTCAATCGCAATAGTGTTCCGCACAATTCCTTATCTTTGGGGACTTGCCATAATTCCCGCTGCGCTTTTAGTGCTTGATCGAAAAGCTTTAAAAATGGTGGACTATCCCCTGCTCCTGACGTTTGTATTTTTCTTTATCTTTGCAGGTAATATGTCAAGGATTGAGATTGTGCAAAAGCTTTTTTCTTTTCTGCTTAATAAAAGTACGCTTCTCTTTTCCGTACTTTCCTGTCAGCTTATAAGTAACGTTCCGTCTGCAATTCTTCTTTCACGCTTTACACAAAATTATGCAGATTTGCTTATCGGTGTAAATATCGGCGGCGTAGGCACACTTATTGCATCATTGGCAAGTCTTATTACATTTCGTGAGTACGTTAAATATAACCCGAAGAAAACACTCTATTACATTGGAATGTTTTCTGCATTCAATTTTGGTTTTCTGATTCTTCTGACCTGTTCGCATCTTATATTGCATTAAAAAAGTGTGATGTTAGTCACACTTTTTTAATGCAATAATTCAATTATAAATGCCGCCAGAGCCGCCCCTATCGCAACCGTCAGAAGGCTTTTTTTATTATATGAAAGAATCAGTGCAGCTAGGCATCCTGCTACAGAGGCAGCATATGAACCGGTGCTTGTGAATACTGCCGGAAAGGTCATTGTCGCAAGCACAGTATACGGAACATAATACAAAAATGACCTTACCCATTTATTTGTTATTTTTTTGCGGAAAATTACCATAGGCACAGCACGTATAAGATAAGTCACCGTTGCCATTACCGCTATACCCATAATTATATATGTATTTTTCATACTTCCTCCCCATCTTCCTCAACAGGAAACAAGCTCGCCGCAAGCGCACTCACCGCCAGTGTAATTATTATAATTGTCCACCCGCTTGAAATATTCCTTAAAATCGGAGCATATGTAAATATACAGCTTGCCGCAACTGCCATAATAACAGTTATCATAATCTTTTTATTTTCCCGTGCAGGCGGCAGTATAATCGCAATAAACATCGCATACAACGCAATTCCCAGTGCCGAGCTTAGCGAGGCAGGCATAACAGAGGTAGCAAGTGCACCGACTATTGTACCGCTTGTCCAGCCGATTGGCGGAGTAAGCATCAATCCTGCAAGATATGATGCAGTCAGCTTATTTTTCCGCTGCATTGAAACTGCAAAAACTTCATCAGTTATTGCAAAAGAAAGTGCAAACCGCTGCGCAAGCGTCATAGAAGAGTCAACCTTCTGCGAAATAGCGAGCGACATTAAGAAATAACGCATATTTATAATAAGTGTCGTTATTGCAAGCTCAACAAGGCTTCCTAATGCAAGGAGCACATTAACCCCTGCAAACTGCCCTGCACTTGTAAGATTTGTAAGTGAAATAAGGACCGCCGACCATGCCGGCAGTCCTGATAAAACACTGGTCAATCCAAAAGCCATTGATACCGAAAAATATCCCAGACAAATGGGAATACCATCACGTATTCCTTCAAAAAAATCTTTCTTTCTCATTTAAGCACCCATACATTCATTAATTATGCTTTGCATCCGTTACAGCAAGAAATGTCGAGTTTATATGTCCGTCGCCGCAGTTATCAATATCTGTAACATTCCCCTTTATGTCAAATTTTTTAATTATTTCAAGCTGTCTCTCAAAATTTTTCATTTTCAATTCAACTCCTCATGTCTGCGATGCACAGACTAATTGATTTTATCACATCTTTTTGCAAAAATCAATCTTTTGTCACAAAAATCTATACTTTGCTTGATTTATGCATCTTATCGTGCTAAAATCAATGTAGATTATTTTGTGAAAAGGATGTTTACTATGAGACTTGACACACTTTTAAAAAGTGATAAGCTATCGCTCTCCTTTGAGGTGTTTCCTCCAAAGAGCGACACCGCATTTGACTCTGTAAAAACTGCTACGGAGGAGATTGCGAAACTCCGCCCGTCATTTATGAGTGTTACATATGGTGCAGGCGGCGGAACAAGCCTTTATACTCTTGATATTGCAAAAAACATCAAAAACAGATACTCTGTGCCTACTCTTGCACATCTTACCTGTATTTCCTCCACCAAAGAAACAGTGTGGGAGAAAATACAGCAAATGAAAGATGCAGGCATCCAAAACGTAATGGCACTTCGTGGTGACCTTACGCCCGAGCTTGAGAAAAGTGACCGCAGATTGTGGGCATATCGCCACGCAGTAGACCTAATCCGTGATATTAAAGAAAGCGGTGCGCAATTTTGTATAGGCGGTGCCTGTTATCCTGAAATTCACCCCGAAAGCTCTAACCAGGCAGAGGATATCCGTTATCTTAAAGAAAAGGTTGATGCAGGCTGTTCGTTTCTTACTACACAAATGTTTTTTGATAACAATCTTTTGTATAATTTCCTTTATAAAATTCGTGAGGCAGGCATATGCGTTCCCGTTATACCGGGTATTATGCCCATTACAAATGCAAATCAGGTAAAAAGAGCGATTGAGCTTTCCGGCTCTTTTATGCCGCAAAGGTTCAAGAGTCTTGTGGATAAGTTTGGCTCCTCCCCTGATGCAATGAAGCAGGCAGGTATTGCCTATGCAACAGATCAGATAATTGATTTATTCGCTAACGGAATAACCAATGTACACGTTTATTCAATGAATAACCCTGACGTTGCGACAAAAATACAATCCAATCTTTCAGATATGCTGGGATGAATATGAATAATACAGTTTATACAAAGGTTTTTGATTCTCCCCCGATTAATCGCAAGGAAATTCTTCGTTATGCAGGGGCAAAGGAATCTTTTTTGGAAACAGAGCAGCTTCTTGACATATGCCTTAGTGAGGTCATTGATAAATTAACCTATAAGGTTTGCTATGCACATTTTCCGCTGTCCTTTTGTGATGAATGCACAGACCTTTCTTTTATGAGGGTGAATTCCTCTGCGCTCAGAAAAAACTTAAAGGATTGCAGCAGCTTTGTGCTGTTTGCATCAACAATCGGGATTGAGCTTGACCGCCTAATCTCCCGTTACGGAAGAATTTCTCCGTCAAAAGCACTGATGATGCAAGCAATCGGTGCTGAGCGAATTGAAAGCCTGTGCGATGCGTTTAATAATATGGTTACAGACGAAGCACGTAAAATGGGAAAATCAACCGCACTGCGTTTTAGTCCGGGCTACGGAGATTTTCCGTTAGAGGTGCAAAAGGATTTTTTTCGTGTACTTGACCCTTACAGGAAAATAGGTCTTAGTCTGAATGATAGCCTTTTAATGTCGCCCTCAAAATCGGTAACGGCAATTATAGGAATTTCTGATAAAGAAGTAAAATACGTCAAAACAGACTGCGGTTTGTGTAATAAAATAGATTGTACTTTCAGGAGAACATTATGAATATCAAAGAATTTTTAAAGAATAACATACTCTACCTTGACGGCGGAATGGGAACACTTCTGCAAAAAGAGGGGCTTTCCCCCGGGGAGCTTCCCGAGCGCTGGAATATTTCCCACTCAGATATAATTACGAAAATACATCGTGACTATTTTGATGCCGGAAGCAATGTTGTAAGCACAAATACGTTCGGTGCAAACGTGCTTAAATTTTCGCTCCCTGAGCTTGACGAAATCATCTGCGCCGCTGTAGAAAATGCAAAAAAGGCAAAAAAAGAAAGTACTTCTCTACAAGAAAAATGGATTGCACTTGACATTGGTCCTACGGGACGTATGCTTGCCCCCTACGGCGACTTTGATTTTGAAGATGCGGTAAATGTTTTTGCACAGACAATAAAAACGGGTATAAAATACGGCGTTGACCTTATTTTTATAGAAACAATGAACGACAGCTACGAAACCAAGGCGGCACTTCTTGCAGCTAAGGAAAACAGCGACCTTCCCGTTTTTGTATCAAACGCCTATGGTGAGGATGGCAAGCTTATGACAGGTGCATCACCTGCGGCAATGGTAGCAATGCTTGAGGGTATGGGTGCAGACGCCGTAGGCATAAACTGTTCACTGGGGCCTAAAGCACTTTCTGCTGTTTGCGAGGAATATCTGCGTTATGCTTCCGTTCCCGTTATACTCAAGCCAAATGCAGGACTTCCCAGAGCTATCGACGGCGCTACAGTATATGACGTCAGTGCATCTGAATTTGCACAAGATGTAGCACGACTCATTAAAAAAGGTGTGCGTATTGCAGGCGGCTGTTGCGGAACTACGCCTGAATACATAGCGGCACTTACACAAAAGACAGCGGCGTTCTCCCCCGCCTCTTTAACAAAGAAAAATATTACATGCGTTTCTTCGTATACACACGCAGTTATATTTGATTCTTCCCCCATATTAATTGGTGAGCGTATAAATCCTACAGGAAAAAAACGCTTTAAGGAAGCACTTAAAAACAATGACATTGATTACATTTTAAAAGAGGGTATTGCCCAACAGGAAAAGGGTGTGCATATCCTTGATGTAAATGTAGGACTTCCTGATATAGACGAGGCAGAAATGCTGAAAACTGCTGTTTGTGAGCTTCAGGCAATCATAAATACACCGCTTCAGATTGACACCTCAAACACTGATGCGATGGAGAGTGCTCTGCGTCGCTATAACGGCAAGGCAATGATTAATTCTGTAAATGGAAAAAAGGAAAGTATGAGTGCCGTTTTCCCACTTGCAAAAAAATATGGCGGTCTTATTGTTGCGCTGACTCTTGACGAGAATGGCATACCTGAAACTGCCGAGGGCAGAATAAAAATTGCAGAAAAAATTCTTGCGGAGGCTGCTTTATACGGCATTGATAAAAAGGATATTATTTTTGACCCTTTGGCACTTACAATAAGTGCAGACACAAATGCAGCTAGTGAAACGCTGCGCAGTGTAAAGCTTATACGTGAAAAGCTCGCCACTCATACATCACTTGGTGTTTCCAACGTTTCATTTGGCCTCCCCCACAGAGATGCCATAAACTCCACTTTCTTTGCCCTTGCACTTAATAGTGGTCTTTCTGCGGCTATTATGAATCCCTATTCAGATGATATGATGAAAACCTACTATGCATATAGTGCTCTTATGGGACAGGACGATAACTGTACACGCTATATCTCTTTTGCTGATTCTCTCCCTTTAATGCACCCTTCTTCAGTGCAAAATACCACTGTTTCAAAGGAAGAATACAGTTCACTTCTTCAACACGCTATTATAAAAGGACTTAAGGAGCAAGCCGCTTCTATAACAAAGGAGCTTTTATTAGCTGTTAATCTGATTGAAATTGTGCAAAATGAAATTATCCCTGCACTCAACATAGTAGGAACAGGCTTCGAGGAGAAAAAGGTATATCTTCCTCAGCTTTTAATGAGTGCCGAAGCTGCAAAAAGTGCCTTTGAAGTGATAAAAGAAAATGTCCCTGTGTCGGAGGATACAAAAAAATGCACCTTTATAATTGCAACTGTTAAAGGCGATATTCACGACATAGGCAAAAACATAGTGAAATTGCTGTTAGAAAACTACGGCTTTTCGGTAATAGATTTAGGCAAGGACGTTTCCCCCGAAACAATCGCAGAAAAAGCTGTTGAGCTTCACTGCCCCCTCGTGGGACTCAGTGCACTTATGACAACAACTGTACCTGCTATGGAAGAAACCATTAAACTTCTTCGCAAAAAAGCACCCTGGTGCAAGGTAATTGTCGGAGGTGCCGTGCTTAATCAGGAGTATGCCGATACAATCGGTGCTGATAAATACGCTAAGGACGCAATGGAGGCTGTCCGCTACGCAGAGGAAATAAACAATCAGATAATTTAACGAAACAGGCGGTGTGGAGAAATTTTTCCACACCGCCTGTTTCGTTAAATTATTTTTTAATATCCTTTGCCACTGTACTCTTTTTTGAATCCTTTGTCATTTCAACTATTTCTTTTTCTGCTTTTGTAACCTTTTTAGCACTTTTCTTTGCGCTTGTTTGCTTTTTTTCACTCGCTTTCTTTTGCGGGGCTTTGGCAAGCTTTAAAAGCTCTAAGGCTGCATTTACATCTCCCTCAACCATTGTTATTCCGTCAGCGACACTTTCCTCCGGCGTTTTTTCACCTTTTATTAATTTTGCCAGCTCATCTGCTGTTATTATAACCTTAGCATCTCTGTCATAATATTCGTAAGGCTCTATTATAAGTGCGCCATTGTTTATTTCAACATAAAAAGCACCTTCACCCTCTCCGTATATGTCAAATTCTACGGCAATGTGATTTTCTATAGCTTTAGCTGCTGATTGATTGATACTGCCTTTCACTAATTCAATAATTTCTTCGTATGACATATTAAATCCCTCCTTTTTAATTATTATGCCACATTTTATAATATCCTTCAAGACGAGAATTTGGTGTGTTTTATGTTCTTTTATCTTTTTTTGCACCTTATTGTCGGAAATATTTTTTAAAGAGATATTGAATTTGTTCAAAAAAAGCGTATAATATAATTAGCTGAAACGAAAGGACTTTGTATTATGGAAAAAAAGCTTCTTCTGGTATATAATCCCGTCAGCGGTAAGGCACAAATTAAAACCTATCTTGCCGATATCATTGATATCTACAGTGAAAAAGATTATTCGGTAACACTTCACCCTACAAAGTGCAAGAATGATGGTTACGAATACATAAAGCAACATGCCTGTGAATATGATGTAATTTCAGTATGCGGCGGTGACGGCATGCTTAACGAAGCTGTAAGCGCCCTTATGCACATTTCTGCCAAACAGCGACCTGCTATCGCATATCTTCCAGCAGGCAGTACAAATGATTTTGCCGGTACAATAGGACTTCCGCTTGATATACGACAGAGTGCAAAAATGGTTGTAGACGGTACCCCGTTTTTCTGCGATGCAGGGAAAATGAACGATAATTATTTTGCATATGTTGCCGCTTTCGGTGCATTCACATCAGTATCATATGACACCTCGCAGGATTTTAAAAATGTTTTTGGGCATTTGGCATATGTTATTGAAGGAATTCGTCAGCTTCCCACCATTAAACCTCTGCATATGCGTATTTCCTTTGACGATGTTGTTATAGAGGATGATTTTATTTTAGGTATGGTAACAAATTCGCTTCAGGTCGGCGGTATAAAGCATGGTATGGGAACCGCAATCTCTCTTAATGACGGCTTGTTTGAGGTATTTTTACTTAAAAAGCCACAGAATCCCATTGGATATCAGAATATTCTTACCAGTTTTCTTACTCAAAGCCTTGACAAAACAGAGGATATAATATCGTTTAAGGCTTCAGATATTGTTTTTGAAAGCGACTCCCCCGTTCCCTGGACTCTCGACGGAGAGTTCGGCGGAGAAACATCAGAGGTACATATAAATAACCTACAACGGGCATTTGCAGTAATAGTATAGTAAAAGGGGATGTAAAAAAAGTCCAAACCGCAAAGAAGGCGGTGTGAAAAAATCACTTTTTTCACACCGCCTTTTATCATATCTTAACTATTCCAAAAGCATTAAGTACCGACGATACAAGTATCAGTACAATGCAGATAGGCGCAATATATTTTATAACAACAGTAAACAAGCCTTTTCTCTTAAACCTTGCTGTCAGCTCTACTTCTTCAATAATTGTCCTAGGTTTAATAACATATCCTACAAAGATACATGTAAAGAACGCTACTATTGGCATCAGAACGCTGTTACTTATAAAATCAAAGAAATCAAGAAACTGCATTCCGATAATCTTAACCTCGCTCCATATGCTGTAACCAAGTGTTGAGGGAAGTCCGATAAGAACTGCACCAACCAAAACAATTAAACATGAAAGCTTTCTGTTAAGCTTAAATTTGTCACACACTATCGAAACAACCGTTTCCATCAATGAAATAGATGATGTAAGTGCCGCAAAAAGAACCAGCACAAAGAATGCTATTCCAATTAATGTACCGCCTGCCATGCTTTCAAATACTTTGGGAAGGGTCACAAACATAAGGCTTGGTCCCTGATTAAGATTTTCTGCACTGCCGCCTGAAAAAGCAAACACAGCAGGAATAATCATAAGACCTGCAAGGAAAGCTATTCCCGTGTCAAAAACCTCAATCTGCTTAACAGATGATTCAAGATTAACATCCTTTTTCATATATGAGCCGTATGTTATCATAATACCCATAGCAAGAGACATCGAATAAAACAACTGCCCCATTGCCGCAAGCACCGTTATTACAGAAAATTTGCTAAAATCAGGGAATATGTAATATTTAACACCTTCAAGAGCGCCAGGAATAGTGATTGAATAAACTGCGATAAGTATAGACAATCCGATAAGAACAGGCATCATAATCTTGCTTACCTTTTCAATACCCTTTTCAACGCCACACAACACAACAATCGCTGTTATACCTATAAAGAGCGCAAACCATACAATCGGCTCCCCTGCCTGAGAAATAAACCCTGTGAAATAACCATCCTTTGCTGCATTTGATGCATCACTGGTTATAAATGCAAACATATACTTCATTACCCATCCGCCGATAACAGAATAATATGGAAGTATTATCGCAGGCACAAGTGCCGCCAAATAACCGATAAATGAATATTTTTTATTCAGCGCACGAAATGCACCGATTGCACTTAATCCTGTTTTTCTGCCGATTGCAATTTCTGCACTCATCAACGCAAAGCCGAAAGTAAGCGCTAAAAGGATATATACAAGCAGAAATATTCCACCGCCATACCTTGCCGCAAGATAAGGGAATCTCCATATATTTCCTAATCCTACGGCAGAGCCTGCTGCTGCAAGCACAAAACCGATTTTTCCGGTAAAGCTACTTCTTTTTTCAGTATTCATAAAAACATCCTCTCAAGTTTTTCCAGTATTTTTTTATTATACTATATTTTTTGATAAAAGTAAATGTTTTTTTATAACATAGGAAATTGCGTGCAAAAAGTACGCAATTTAGCTTGTTTCAAACAAGCGTACCTACCTGCCCCCAAGAGTGGGGGTCAGGGGGTTGATGCGTTAAAGCGCTTTTTTATTTTTATATAAAAATGCTCACCTATATCCAGTATAAGTGAGCACTAATGTTATTTGATTTTTTCAGCCTCCGCTAGCATATTTTCAATAAATATTCCATATCCACGTGTGGGGTCATTTACAAGCACATGGGTTACTGCGCCGATTAATCTGCCGTTTTGAATAATGGGCGAGCCGCTCATTCCTTGCACAATGCCGCCTGTTTTGCTAAGAAGCTGTGGGTCAGTTATTTTTATTGCAAGACCTTTGGTGGCGCTTCCAAACGGCATAGTGCGAAGAATTGCAATCTCATACTCTTTTATATCATCATCAACTGTAGACAGGATTTTAGCTTTGCCCGTTTGAACCTGACTTATTGCGCCCACAGGATAACTTGCTCCACGAATGGGAGAGTCGGGGAAGATATTTCCGAATATTCCTGCTTCGCAGTTTTTTGACACAGTACCCGAAACATTAGCTTCATATGAAAAGCTGCCGCAGATTTCGCCCGGGGTGCCACGCTCTCCCTTTTTGACCGATACAACACGGCTTTTTTCTACTGTGCCGCTTTGCACAGTGAACATAATTCCTGTGTCAGAATCGCTTATTCCATGTCCCAATGCCCCGTAGGTATTTGTCTCAGAATCAAAATATGTCATTGTTCCTACACCTGCGGTGCTGTCACGTACCCATACACCAAGCTTAAAGGTGCCGTCTGAATCATCACGCACAGGATTGACAATGATTGTTCTTAGCGAGAAATTGCGCATAAGTGTCAATGTGGTGTTTTCGCTAAGATGGGCGGCTACGTCATCACCGCTTTTAGGTACGTGGCCGTTAATTTCCAGAATTATATCTCCGGCGGTGATTCCTGCTTTTTGTGCAGGGGAAATTTCGCCCTCTCCGCTCATTACAGGTGCTGTATCTGTTACAATAAGCCCCTTGTTATGAATGCGAAGTCCGACAAGCTCTCCCGAGGCGTATACACTTTTAGGGGTAGTGATTTTAAGGTTGATTTTCCGAAAGGGAATTTTATTACCTATTTTTAGCGATGCTTCATATTCGCCCATTTTTAAGGGCGTAATATTTTCTTTGGAAGTTGATGCACAAACATTTTCGGGAATATCGGATATTGAAACCCCGACGCCTAAGGAGCTGTTATGCATCTCTCCCTTGTACATGATTATTTGTGACGGAAATGAAAATAATATATTTGCGTATAAAATCAAAAAAGAAATACCTAATGCAAAAAGGCAACACGACAGTTTTTTTAAAATTTTCACGTTGATTCCTCCGATGAAAAACTACTGTCTTTATATTGCCATAAATCATTTTTAAATATGTAGGAAATTAATAACTGTATTCGTCAAGGCTTTTAAAAGTGTAGCCCTCTTTACGTGCATAATCTATTACATCACCTAATGCGTCGGCATTTCCTTTGGAAACTGCATGAAGCAGCAGCACACAACCGCTGTGCAAATTTTTTGTTATTTTTTCAAATGAAGTTGAAGCGGACACATCGTTATTCCAGTCAACGTATGCTTGTGACCAAAAAACATTTGTGTAGCCTAAATCCTTGGTGAAAGCAAGGGTGCGCTCACTGTATTCGCCCTTGGGTGGTCTCAGATAGCGGCATTTTTCTTTGCAAATGCCATATACAAGTCGGTCAAGCTCAGAAAGCTCATACGCTACCTTATCAAGACTTTCCACATTTGGAAGCGATGGGTGATTGAGGGTGTGATTCCCAATAATATGCCCCTCTTTTGCCATTCTTTTAATGAGGTCGGGATTACTTTTAACATAGGCGCCTGTTACAAAAAATGCTGCCTTTACCCCTTTTTGGCGCAAGGTATCGAGAATAACGGAGGTATAGCCGTTTTCATACCCCTCATCAAAGGTGAGAAAAATATTTTTTTCTTTACCGCCTTCCATATAGATGCAACCATTTTCCGACATCTGACGGATTTGCTCCTGCGTAAATTCGGGAACGCCATCTGTTTTATGAAAGCCCCAGCCTATAGCTTTTGTCGAAAACGAGGAATAATTTTCATTTAAAGGCGTTTTGGTGGAAACTGAAGAAGTGTTGCAGCCTGAAAAAAGAAACAGAGCAAGTAAAAGAAAAATAATAGCTTTTTTCATATTTTCACTCCAAAAAAATAGAACTGTGAAATTTTTCACAGTTCTCAGCGTGTCGATAAACCTATCGACACGTTGGCAGACATTGAAAAAGGAAGGTAAATTTGTCGAACACGAACTCGTCGGCGTATGTGGATACGGTAGAGGGCGTGTTCGGCGAAAACAAGCAAAATGGATCTGTAGAAAAATGAATAAATATTCATTTTTCTACAGCCCCTTTTTTAAATGTTTATTATAGGGGATTACTTTCTTATAGAGCGGTTCGTCGAAAATCGCCGAACCCTACAAAAAATTTGATATTCAGTTTTGCTTGTGGTTGACCGACTTTTTCGACAGTCTGAAATGAGCATAACCACCTTGGTTATGCTCATTTCGTGTTATTACTTCTATTTGTTTTCTTTCACAAATCTATATAGAATTGCAGCAAATTCACTTCTTGTTGCGTTATCCTTTGGTGCAAGGATACTCTGTGACTTGCCGTTTATAAGTCCTGTACCAACTGCCCAATTCATAGAATCTATTGCATACTCCGAAATCTCTTTTTCGTCTTTATAATTGAGATTTTCTTCAAGCGTTACAGCATCCATGCCTTTATAGATTGCATATCTCATCATAATTGTTGCAATCTGTTCACGGGTAATATTATCATTCGGTGCAAACTTAGTTTCTGTTACACCATATACAAGTCCAACTTGTTTTGCCCAGGAAATTGCATCAGCAAAACCCGAATCTGCGGCAACATCTTCAAAAGAAGCCTTAGCATCAGCAAGTGGCTTTCCTTCCAGTCTGTAAAGTGCCTCTACAAGCACGGCTCTTGTAAGTTTCTTCTGCGGCGAAAATTCAGCCTTTGAAGTGCCGTCAATCAAATGTTTGTCCACGCAGAAATTTACGTTTCCAAAAAACCAGTCTTCGCTTTTTACATCACGGAATATCTGTCCCGCTGCCGCATATTCACGGGCGGTTTTCATATTCAGTCTGCCGTAGCCGTTTTGATTATCAAAGCCGGCTTCACCCAAATCATCCGCCGTTGCACAAAGAATTTGCCCTGCACGCACAGCCGTGAGATAAGGATATTCGCTCATCAGTTTTGCGACGGCAGCCGATGCCCAGGCGGCACTGTAGCTTGTTCCGCTGACCGCCATGCGATTCCCTTTCATAGAGGAAACGAATACCTTTTCACCGGGTGTTAATATATCCACCCCGCTATGTGCGTTGGAATCTTCCCAAACAGTGGTTTTTTCTTCATTTAGTCCGCCGATGCACAAAACATTCTCAAAAGCACCGGGATAATATGCGGTGTCGTCGCCATCATTGCCTGCAGACGAAACCACAAGCGTACCTTTTTCGCCAACATACTCTATCGCATCAAAAAGCGCAGGTGTATAGGTTTTTACTCCGGAGCTGATATTGATAATATCGCAATCATAAATATCCTTTGCATCTCTAATCATCTGCGCAAGAAGAGCAACATCGCCTTTTGTCACGGCATTGTCTTCCCGAACATAATAGACCATCGGCACCAGAACCGCATCTTCGCAGATACCTGCAAGATACGCTTTCGGCGAGCCGACAATTATCGAGGCAATGCTCGTTCCGTGACCGACTGTATCTTCTGTTGAGCCGTTTTCCACAATATAGTTTTTGCCCTCGGCAATTTTGTCTTCTGAAATTGAGACAGAGGATATGCCCGTGTCAATAATGGCAATTCTTACTGCGTCCTCTGCAAAAGCTGTTGTTGTGAAAGTAAAAAATATAAGTATTGTTACAAGTAATTTTTTCATAAATCACCTTTTGGTCTAAAACGGCAGACCGGAGTCTGCCGTTTTAGTTTTAGTTAATTAGCCTTTTACAATTGTGATGGTCTGTACTTGCTTACCGTTCGCATAAATTGCTACGGTTTGTGTGCCGCTGAACTTCGAACCATCAACTGTAATTGTGTTTCCGGAAGCAGTTACTGCACTGTTATTTGTTGTGTATGTAACACCAACTGCACCGTTTACACCGTAAGTTGTAAGGTTAAAGCTCATCTTGTTGTTTCCATAAACCGTAATCTTCGGAATGGATGTAGCCGTTTTACCACTAGTCCAAGTACCCATACTTCCTGTTGTGTCATTTTTGTTTGAATTACTCATAATATCCATACTGTTGCCTCTAGCATCTATTATGGTTACAGTCCAGTTAAGTGTATTACTGTATCCAAAGATTCCGAGGTTATGTATCCACCAAGTAACTTCTCTTGGATATACACCATAAGTCGGAGGATTAAATGTCTTGGTATGCTTACTGGATGCCAAATTATCATCATCTTGCGATTCGGTTTGTCCGTTGCTCCAATGAACAGTTGTCTGAATGTCTTTACCACAGGAACTGCTGGTCCAATAAGTTACCGAAGTTTGGTAGTAGCTTGTCTGCGCACTGTAAGAATTACGCACGAAATGAACTACGATTGTAACAGTATCTGTATAGTTCATCGTAAAGATCTTAGGAGCGTTCTTATCATAGCGTACACCGTTTAATGTGTAGCCGTCATAAGTGTATCCACTAGCAGCCTCCGGAACGATTGTATAAGTCTGGTCGTATACAAGCGAACCGTTTGCGCCAAGGCCCTGGATAGATGCAGTGTTATCACCATCGCCTTCCATCTTGAATGCGCGATCCGTGCTTACAGTAAACTTATAGCTGTTTGCGCTGTATGTTGCCGTGATGGTTGTAGGTCCGGTGATTTCATCAAAGGTCTTATCCCAACCTGTGAAGGTGTAACCTGTTCTTGACGGATTTGCCGGTGCTGTTGCTGCATCAAAGTGGTTGATTGTATTGCTCTTGAGCACAGTGCCGTCATGATCAACAAACTGTACGGTATAACTGTTTAAACTCCACTGTGCATACAGGTTGATAACACCACCGTCTGCATCTGTAAGATTTTTGATTTCTGCACCATTGCTGTAAGCCGTACCCTTACCGTTCGGGTCTGTATTCCAGCTGGTGAAGGTATAGCCTGTGTAAGCAAATGCATTTGCATTCAAAGCAGCTGCCTGATCATAGATGAAGGACTGCGATGTGTAGGACGATGTATTGTTGTTTGCATAGAAGTTTACTGTGTACGTAATCGGTGTCCAGTTTGCACGATAGAACAGAGCGCCTACATTGCTACCTTTTTCAAGCGTTACAAGCTTTTGCGGTTCGCTGCCGTTTGCACCTGTCCAACCGGCAAAGATATAACCTTTCTTGGTCGGCTGCTGCAAAATGAAGCTTTCGGTTTCAACCGTGTAGGATGTATCTGCATCTGTGATTGTACCGCCGTTAAGTTCGTATGTAATCGTGAATGTATCAAGACTCCATCTTGCATAAACCGTGCGGTTGGATGCATGATCCGTAACAGTTTCTTCTGTTACCTCAACGCCGCCTTCTAAAGGTTCAGTAAACCAACCAACAAAACTGTAACCTCTTCTGTACGGGGACGGGAATTTGCCGTACGGCTGGCCGTATACAACATCCTTAGATACGAAGTCGGTCATACCGCCCTGACGGTCAAATGTGAGCTTGTATGTGTTTGCTTCCCAAGCTGCCTTAAGCTCGATTCCGCCCGTTACCGGCGTTTCAAAGCTATATTCTTCACCGTTTACTGTCCAGTAAAGGAATGTATACCCCACCTTGCTCGGGTCAGCAGGCTTCGTTGCAAGAGAATTGTAAGCAATGCTCTGCGCTTTCACCTCACTGCCACCATCAGAATTAAAGGTTACATCGTAATAGTTGATGGTAAAGTGCGGATACAATGTCTGATTCTCAGTAATTTCCACTACTGTATCTTCTTCAATCTTGTTACCTGCACCGTTTTCAAGCGTGAACCAACCCTTGAAGGTATAACCCGTACGCTCAAGCTGCGGAAGTGTGCCGTATGTGCCACCGTAAATAACCTCACTTGTTTCCTCCGTTGTACTGAAGGTGACCTCATAGGTATTGCGACGGTAGAAAATCTCAATCTTGGTATCGCCAAGGTTAGAAATCTTCTTCTGCTCAAAGCTTTCCGCGGTAAAGCCCGGATAGCTGTAAGATTGTGCCAAGGTCATAGAATCTGTTACACCCGTGAGCACCTGCGTATCTGCAAGCGCATAGGTTTCGCCGCTGACATCATACTGATAGTGATATACAGTATATTCTGTCGACTTGCTCGGCTCCCAGATTGCATAAAGCGAAACAACCGCAGCCTGCTCGCTTGCAAGATTGTGTACAGTTGCGCCATCTGCGTAAACCGTGTCACTGTTTTCAAGCGTCCAGCCTGCAAAGTCATAACCCTTCCAGGTAAATTCGTTAGCGTTAAGCTTTGCATCAACATCGTAAGTGAATGTCTGTGCTTCCATCGTACCGACACCGCCGTTTGCGTTAAACATAACCTCATATGTATTCGGTGTCCAGTTTGCCAAAATCGATGTTCCGCCAACAGGTACTGTTTCCTCTGTCAAGTTCCAACTTTCAAAGGTGTAGCCTGTACGTTCTGGAATTTCGTCAGTTTCCTCAATTGTTGCACCATATCTCTGGTTTGTCGTTGCAACAGTATTACCGTCATTGTCCAGCCACTTAATATCGTAGTAATTTCTGTCGTAGTATACATCCACAACTGTTGACTCGTCACCGGCAATATTGGTCTGCTCAAATTCCTTTGCAGTAAAGCCCGGATAGTTGTGTGCAACAACATTTGTGTCTGTATCTGTTACGCCTGTATGGTCGTCAGTTTCAACCAGTGTATATTCATCATCATCTGCATTCTGCTGCCAATGTTTAGAAATGTACTTTGTGCTTGTGCCTGCCTGCCATACTGCGTAGAGTGTAACTATGTCATCTTGAACATCAGCAAGGTTGTGAATGATACCACCGTCAGAATATTTAACCTCACCGTCTTCAGCTTCTGCCCAGCCTACAAATACATATCCGTCATGGTTGAATGTATTTGCGTTAAGCTCATCATCAACATCATATGTAAATGTCTGTGCTTCCATTTCGCCGATACCGCCGTTTGCATCAAACTTAATGGTGTAGGTAATCGGTGTCCATGTTGCCACAACAGACATTCCATCAATAGGAACGATTGTCTCAGCAATGTTCCAACCGGCGAACTCATAGCCTGTGCGTTCAAGGCTTTCGGTTGTTTGGGCAACTCTTGAGCCGTATTTCTGACTTGTTGTATCAACAAGCTCACCATTGTAGCCGAGCCACTTGATGTCATATTTATTTCTGTCGTAATATACATTAACAACAGTTGTTCCGTCGCCGGAAATGTTTGTCTGCTCAAAGCTCTTTGAAGTGAAACCTGCATATGCATGTGCAATTACATTGGTCTGGGTATCTGTAACACCGTTGTGTTCTTCGGTTTCATGCATTGTATACCCATCATCTTCCGCGTTCTGTTGCCAATGCTGAGAAATGTACTTAATACCCGAACCTGCCTGCCATACTGCATAGAGTGTAACCACTTCATTCTCTTTGTTTGCAAGATTTGTTACCTTGTAACCATCGGTATATTTTACACTTCCTTCAGGTGTTTCGCTCCAACCGAGGAATACATAACCGGCACGCTCTATGGTATTCAAATCCAATGCTGCTGTTGTGTCATAGGTGATTGTCTGTTCCCCTGCAACAGTATCCTCATCATAGTTTGTCTTAAACTGTACCTGATAGGTAATCGGACTCCATGCTGCAGAAACGGATGTTCCGCCAACAGGTACCGTAGTATCAGGAACTGCCCAACCCGCGAAGGTATAACCCGTGCGCAGAGGATTTCCCGTTTCAGGTTCAACGATTTCAGATTCAAACCTCTGACTTGTTGTTGTAACAATTTCACCGTTATAACCAATCCAACGAATATCGTAATTGTTTCTTGTATAGTACACATTCACTTCTGTTGTACCATCACCCACGATTTCTTTCTGTGTGATTGTGTCAGGAGTGAACCCAGCATAAGTATGTGCAATGACATTGGTCATACTTTCTGTTACGCCGCTGTGTTCATTTGTTTCTTCCAAAGTATATTTATCGTCATTCACATTCTGTAACCAGTGCTTCGAAATATACTTCGTGCCGGAAGCCGGCGCCCACTTCGCATACAGCGAAACTGCATCACCTTGTACCTCAGAGAGATTGAGTACGCTTGCGCTGTCGGCATATACAACCTCACCGTCAGCTGCAGTTGCCCAACCGATAAAGTCGTAACCCGGGCGAACAATTGTGTTGACTGCTAATGCAGTGTTCTGATCATATGTGATTTCCTGCTCGCCTTCAACCTTATTTTCACCAAAGTTGGAATTAAACTGTACCTTGTAGGTAATCGGTGTCCAATTCGAAGAAATTTCCACATCGTGGTCAGGCATTGTGTGCTCTGCAAGTGTCCAACCTGCAAAGATGTAACCAGTGCGCAAAGGCTCAACCGACGGCTCTGTAATCTCTGCTTCATAAAGAACAGAAGTTGTTGCTGCAGCGTTGCCGTCAGCACCCTTCCAGATTACATTGTAAGCATTTCTGGTGTAATATACCTGAACAACCGTGCTGCCGTCGCCCACAATCACTTCTTGGGTAATCGGCTTCGGCGTAAAGCCTGCGTAGTTTTTCGCTTCAGCTGTTGTTGTATCTTCAGTTGTTCCCGATTTTGCAGTCGTTTCGGCAAGTGTATAGCCTTCACCGGATACATTCTGCTTATAATGCTCTATCTTATAAGATGCCTGTCCCGGTTTCCAGATTGCATATAAGTTGTAGGTCGCATCCTGTGTATCGCAAAGATTTACTACAATTGCACCGTCGTCATAAGTTTTTTCGTTATCTGTCCAGCCTGCGAACACATAACCCGGATTTTCAAACTTATTCACTGCAAGGCTTGTATTTGCATCATAAGTTAAGGTCTGTTCAGAGGTTTTTGCAGTTTCCAGACCGTTATGGAATACAACCTTATAGGTAATCGGTGCCCATTTTGCGTAGGCTTTAATCTTAGTTGCCGGCATCGGTTCCATCGGAACATTCCAGCCATCAAAGATATAGCCCGTGCGCTCAGGTGCTGTATCTACAACCGGCTCTGTAACACTGCCACCATAGATGACAGAGGTCGTTACAATAACTTCATCTTTATGGTTAAGCCACTCAACATCAAAATACGCTCTGTTGTAATAAAGCTTCAAGACAAGACTTCCGTCCGGTGCAACTTTTCCTGATTTGATATTGTTTGCATTTTCTTCATCAAACGCAAAACCGGAAATCGCTGCCGGAACAGCATTTACGTCAGTGTCGGTCTTGCCGCTTAAGAGAGAATCTTGCGCATACTTTGTATATGTACCGTCAAGCTCGGCAAGATAATGCTCTACCTTATAAGCCACACCGTCTGCCGGATCCCATTTTGCATAAAGGGTAATTTCGTTTGCAGGCATTTTATCGGAAGTAAAATTAACCGCGTCCGTATACGCTTCATCCATATACCAACCCGCAAATACATAACCTTGCTTTGTAAGCTCTGCTTCCGGCTTCACAATCTTCTTACCGTAGGCAACCGGAATTGCCTGTATTGCCGTAGCACCCTTTGTATCAAAGTTTACATTGTAAAGATTTCTCTTATAATACAGTTTGATAACGAGTGTTCCGTCTGCAAGAATGGCTGCCGTTTCAGCTTCCTGGGCGTTTACGGTAGCTTTTTCAAGTGCCATGCCCTCTACATCTGTTTTTGCCAGTACATTAACATCTAAAGCCTTATTGGTTTCGCCCTGTTTTTCCTCAAAGGAATTCAAACTGTAGCCGTCTTTATCTGCTCTTTCATAATAGTGCTCAACTCTGTACGGAGTTTCTGTATCAGGAACCCATGTCGCTGTAAACACACTGTCCTGAGCAGGCATTACAACCGGCACTTCCTTATCCCAACCGTCGAATAAATATCCGAGCTTTGTTACGATTGGCGTAGAAACATTCGCACCATAGTAGTTACTAAATACAGTTGGATTCTTATCATCTTCGCCAGCTTTAAATGTTACGTTGTACTTGTTTCGTTCATAGTAAACCTGAAGCACAAGACTTCCGTTTGCCTTAACCACACCTTGTACTGTCTCAACAGGCGAGAATCCTTCGTAATCATTCGGCTGTGCTATAACAATAGACTCTGTTGTTCCTTTAAGAATAACAGTATCGTCTGTTACAAGGTCAAATTTCTTTGAACCGAGCTGTCTTAAATAATGCTCAACCTTGTATGGTGTATCCGTTGCAGGCGTCCATTTTGCATATAAAGTAAAGCTTGTATCGTTTTTGCCCGGAAGATTGGTTGTAGAACCGGTGTAAGGTCTAGTGAGTGCTTCATCCTTATACCATCCGGCAAATACATAACCCTGCTTTGTGGGATTCTGAGGCCACTTAATAGCCTCATTTCCTGCACCGCTTAAGGTTTTAACTTGAGTTCCGCCGTTAGAATTAAATGCAATATATCTGACACCCTCCGGATCAGACCAACTGATTTTCAATGTGCGGCTCGGTGTTGTAGAAGTATATGCCAAAGGCGCACCCTTGAACACAATCTTCATTTCCGTTTCTTCTTTAACCGAATTTCCCGGATTTACAACAATCCGGTTATTTTCTGCGTCATAACTGAATTTATCATTATCAAATTCAATATGGAAATAATCTGTTATCGGTTTATCTTCGTCGTCTGCGAAATCAATATAGTCTTTAGGTACAAGCGGAGTGCCGCGGTTGCCCTTTTCTTCGCTTGTGGACCAGTTGCCTTCCTCGTCCTTTTCTCCGCCGTATACTTCACCGCTCTTTAAATCCATATACTTCATTTCAAAGAGCTCTGTCGGAAGATCAAGTGTTTCCTCAAGCATTTCTTGCGTATAAATATCCTCGCTTTGTTCGTAAGCAAAGTCTAGAATATTCTCCGATTGGCCTATCTCAAGGAACGGCCATTGATTTGAATACAGACTCGGCGTCCATGCATATTTGCTGTTCAAAACCTCGGCGACAAAGTTAACGTCAAGATATGCGCCGATTTCAATGAGCATTGCACCGGACATGGATTTCTCTTTAACCCATTCCTTTTTCGTTGTGCCGTCTTCTTGTTCCACAGGTTGATGGTAATTTGAGATACTCAAGTAAAAATATCCCCAGAACTGCGCATATAGACCACCTTCAGCCTGAACACCTATGCCATCGACCTTAACAGAGAATAAACCAACCAATACCTTTGCTCTTACGCCGGCTTTGATTCCCATCATACCCATGACATAGAAGTCAAATTTATAACCATTTGTGCCAACATCAACGCTTTCCGATTCGGCTTCTTTGTTCATAACCGAAATATGAATGGTGTGCTTTTTGGATGCCTCATAGCAGAAGCTTACACCAAGCGCAACATTCAGGTTTGCCGAAACTACAAAGTCAACCTTTACGCCGTAGGCAAGAACACCATATGGGTCTACGGTGCCTGACTTATCAATAATATTGAACTCAAAAATGTCTATCCAAGCATCATTGGCATTTTCCATGAAGTCCTTGTACTTATCCTCAAGACCTCCACCGTGGCTTCCCTCTGCCTCCGCCATAACCTTTTTGTATTTTTCTGATGCCTTCTTTATGCTTTCGCTAAGCTTGAAGAGTTTCTTAGTTCCCCACTCTGCTCCGTCATTTGCCGGCCACGGCATACCTGCATCTACTTCGTCCTGATCAAGTTTTGCAGTTGCGGTAATACCGATACCTGTGTACGAACCGATACCGACACTGGCATTCATTTCATAGTCGGCAATGTATGGGAATATCCATTTCTTCTTCCATACAGCACCGCCGTCCGCAGTAAAACCAAGTAAAACTTCCTCTTCAAAAAGAGCTGTAAGTTCCAAATGAAGTTTCTTTTTACTGCCTTCTTTTTGAACATCATACTCAAACTTTGCTGAAATTTCGATTCTTACACCTGTACTGTCTTCGAAATGTTCCAGTTTTGGTGTGATTGTTACGGAAACCTGAATAGTGCTGTCTTCGGCAGTTTCAAAAAGATTACCCATCAGATGGATATCTCCATCTTCAAACTTTCTGCCATCAGGATAGATAATAATCAAATCCTCCGGTTTGGTATCCTCACCGAAAACCTCTTGAACTTCTTCCGTAAGAAGTGATGCCTCAGCAAGATATTGCGCAGCCTCCTGAATAAAGTTGCTTCCCATAAGCTGTGCATTAACAGCTTCTTCAATCTTTTGCTTATCTAAAGCATCCTCGATTTCTTCTTCCGAGAGTTCTTTTTCGTTGAACATATCCATTGAGGCAAGAACATCAGCCTCTGCTGCCTCGGCATAAGTAATCGTAGCAGTTTCTTCGGAATATTCTATCGCAGTAATTCTGGCATAACCTGCATTTTGAGCCGCACCGCCAAATTCACCGGTATAAAAGCCAATAAAATCTCCGACTTCAACAATAGTCTGAGAATCAAGATTCATAACCTTGTATTCATCCCCGGAAAAATCAAGCTTATCTTTGTCGATAACTAAACTTCCGGCATCAATACTCTCTACACCATCGCCTTCGTCAATATCAATCGGCAATACATCGGGCGTAAAAAGAACGTCTGTTGTTTCTGCCACTTTGTAATAATATGTATTTGAATCTATTGCGGTAATTTCAAGGTATGCCACATCGCCGTCATGGTCGCTTAAAACACTTCTTTCTGACGGCTTTGTTCCTGAATAAACCGCAACTGTGTCACCCACAGCTATTCCGCTACCATTATAGGTAAAGCTGCCGTTGCCTTCCGTTGCCTGGTATGTAGCCTCACCATCTTCTGAAAATGTTGCTTTATAAAGACCTGAATATGCAAGTACATTTTCTTTATCTACCTGAGAAAGTTCTTCATCCGCATTAATATATTTGATTCCGTCATTGATCTGCAGTTCAAGAGCTTCCTCTTTGGCTACAATAACATTGTAAAAGCGAACATATTCGTCTGCTTCATCTCCGTTGGCAAATGTTGCAGCATAAATCATTTCGTCATTTAAAAGCTCAAACTGATATGTGTCGCCTGCTGTGTAACCGTTGTTATTCTTTATGGTATAAAGTCCATTTGACCCGCTTATTGTAAGCGTTTCTTCAGGCAGCAGTGCATTTGCATCCTCTACACCGTCCGTTCTGTCAGGAGAAGAAATATTTTTAAAAGTAAAGTCTACTCCAAGTTCCGGCTTGGTATCTGCTTTGATTTTGATTTCAAAGTTTGCCGGAGCATCTTCCTGTGTAATAAAATTCTGCTTTCCGCTTGGCTCCATGAGCTCTACTTCGCTGAATTTTGCATACACATCAACGTCACCGGTCAACACATCGTCGCTCTTAACCGGTTTCGTCAATTCTTCATCATAGTACCAGCCGATGAAAATCTGATTGTCCGCCTGTGCAGGCACGGAAACAAGGCTCAAAAGAGAGCGTGATTTTGCCATTTCTTCAACAGTTTCATCGCCAATGTGCTTAGTTACTTTGTAATAGACCGTTTTGCTTCCGCCACTTAATGTAGGCTTTTTAACAGGTTCATCTTTCTTCGCCTCTTCCGGCTCTGTAACTTTTGGGACATCTGGCTCACTATACCATACTTTTACAGATTTATCTGTACGCTCGCAAAGTGCCGCAGTTTCAGCACGTGTCGCCTTGCTGTACGGGTCAAAGCTTTTACCGTCTCCATTCAAAAGGCCAACAGACCAAAGCTTTAAAACAGAATCTTTAGCCCACGAAGCAACCGATGAAATATCCGCAGGTGTAGTATCAACCTTTTTCCCTGTATCATATTCCACATCGAATGCGTCAAAATATCTTACAAAGAAAGTTGCCATTTCCTGTCTTGTTACAGGGCTGTTTGGAGAGAATTTATCTTCACCCGTGCCGCCCGTAATACCGTGTTTTTTTGCCCATGCTACATAAGGAGCATAATACGCATCCTTTGAAACATCCGAAAATTCGCTCTCACCTTGATAGGAGGATGCATCAACACCTGCCATTCTGCCGAGAACGGTAACGAACATAGCTCTTGTAAGTTCGCCTTTCGGATCAAATTGATTGGCACTTACTCCTGAAAATATGCCATTCTCCTTAACATATTTTACAGAATCATAGTACCAACTGTCTTTTGAAACATCCGAAAAGTCAGATAGATTTTCTAAAATTTCTCCAGCATCTATTGTGAGCTGTTTCTCGGTTGTTCCATCGTTTTCCGATGTCTTTTGAACAGCTTGTACGTTATTCTCTGTTGCAAAAACCGAAACAACATTTGTCGGTATAACAGTAAATATCATAACAAGTGTTAAAAGCATCGCCATAATTCTTTTTGACATATTTTTTCTCCTTCCTGTAAACATTGTTTGCCTTGGATTATAATTTTCTGATTTATCGCATATACAGTACAACCTTTCATTTCGTTTTACTGAAAGATTATAACAAAAAAACTCCCCGAAAAGGGGAGTTTGGCATAGATTGCATTTTTTTGGCACAAATTGCATTTCTGTTTAAAAATTCAGACAGATTTTTGAGATAAACTTTTCGTTTTTAACAGTAAAATCAAACATACCTTCATATTTATTTGTCGCAGTAATAACAGAGTTTATTCCAATACCGTAAGTGCTCTCGTCAAATCTGAGATTGGCTTTGCACGGATTTTCTATTTTCACAAGCAATCGATTTTCTTTTTCTCTTATGTCAATATCAATAAGCTTTTCCCCCGATTTAATTTTCTTTGTTGCATTGATTGCATTTTCGAAAAGATTAGCAATTACTATAACCAAGTCCTTAGGCGATACGGGTATATCGTGCCCGGCACGGACCGCAATTTTCACTTTAATACCCGCTTCTTTCGCTTTCTTTTCATACACGGAAAGAACTGTATTTATCGTTGGATTTTTGCAGCAGCTTATTTCTCTAAGGCTATCAGAGTCATCATCTACAAGAGTTTTTAAGTAGTCCTTTACAGTTTCAATATCGTTTTTGTTTGCAAATTCCAAAAGCACACGGTTATGATGGCGTCTGTCGTGTCTTATTCTGCGTTCCTGTGCCATTTGCAAATTTTCTTTTTCAATCTGCAAAAGAAGAAGCTCGTTTTGCTGTTCTGTTTCACGTTTCACCGCAACCTCTGTCATATTTTTGATATTGGAAAATATGACGGGATATACTGCAAAAATTGAAATACTCAGAAACAAAAACGGTACAAATTCAGGCATATAAATGCTTGTGATTTTAACAGGAAATACGGAGGTTGCCACTATAGTAATTACAAATATGCAATTCACAAAAACAAGCGGATACCAACCTGTTACAATACTTTTTGACGCGGCACGGCAGAGCGGGCAAACGCATTTCAAAAAGTAAAATATAACGCCAACCATAAGAGTAGCGTGAATAATCGTTTTGACTATAGCATACATACTGGGGAAAGCGCCCTGTATCGCCATAAAAAGCGCCATGAATATGCAGAAGAAAATGGAGTATGTAAGAATAGTGAACAGCCTTTGAGAAAATCTGCCTTTTGTAGTTGCAAAAAAGATAATGTATTGAAAAACATAGGCAGTGACAAACCCTAAAAAGAATTTCATACCAATATCTTTTATCACAAATTCAGAGAAATACCCGATGATTCCCTGAAAGACAACCCAGATACCCCAGACGGAAAAGGTTGTTTTTTTACTGTACTTCAAATCGGATGAATATATACCCGAAATGGCGTGTGCCACGAGAACAACTAACTGTTCAAACATAAGTGATATCATAGCCATTCTTTAATTCTCCTCTCCTGCATACTGAAGTTCCCAAAAAGCTTCTTTTATTGGGTTATGCGCACCACGAGGAAGAAATAACTTTGTATTGTTATTGAAGCACACTTCCCCGGTAGATACACTTTTAACTTTATTAAGATTTATTATATAAGCACTTCCGCCACGAACAAATCCGCCATATTGTGACAGTTGCTCAAAAAGTTCCGAAACTGTCATCCTCGAACGCACTTGACCGTCGCAGGTAAAATTCACATACTGGTAGTGAGAGCGCGACTCGGTATAAAGGATATTGCTTATGTTAATATTTTCAACTCCGTTCTCCGTTTTTAGTCTTATGAATTTACTACTAAGCTTTTTGGCTTTTTCGACCGCCACGTCCATTGCTCCATAAAACTTTTCCGGATTAAGTGGTTTTATTAGATAGCGAAGTGTATCTGTTTCAAGACTTTCGGGAGCATGTTCTATTGATGTTGTCAAAAATACAATAGGACTTTCAATACCTTTTCTCCGAAGTTCTCTTGCAAGGTCTGTGCCCATTTCATCACCGATATACACATCCAGCAGAAATATATCAAAGAATTCGCCGTTATCAATACTGTTCAGCAACGAAGTTGCCGAGTCAAAAGAAAAAACTTCAAGCTCCGATGTTTCATTTTTCTCAGAATATTTTTTGATATAGTACGAAACCTCGTCTAAAATGACTGATTCATCATCGCATATAGCTATTCTCAATATTTTAACTCCTCCCTATTTTCTCATATTCCTACCTGAAATTGCTATTAACATTGCCCACAAAACGGACTAAACATTACTATAAAAAGCGTTTGTCTCTTTTATAAAGACTGTATAATCTGGATGCCTGTCTTTTTAATGGTAGTTCATAACAAGTTAGGACTAAAATCTATTCCTTATCTATTTCGCTCATATATCCTGCTGTAATGATACCAGCAGGCAAAGCAACAATAGCAATACCAAATATTGATGAAACCATTGTAACAATTCTTCCAATTGTAGTAATTGGATAGATATCTCCATAACCAACAGTCGTTAGTGAAACAGTTGCCCAATATATCGCATCAAAAAAATTGTTGAAAGATTCAGGTTCTACATTAAAAACAACAAGTGCTGAAATTATTATGTAGGCTATTGCTAATGTTCCAACCGCAATCAACGATTCTTTTGATTTCTTGAAAACAGATGCAATTATTCTTACACTTTTCGAGTATCGAAACATTTTAAACGCTCTAAAAACTCTAAAAGCTCTTGCCATTCTAAATACTCTTAAAAGTTTAAAGCCACTATTTAAAACAGAAATTGACGGCAAGATAGAAATAATGTCAATGATAGCGAATGCTCCAAAAGGATAACGCATAAATGACATCAAAGATTTTTTATTATATTTATAATCAGCAGTAATCCAACGCAAAAAATAATCTATAATAAATATAAACAAGCAAATAGTATCTATTTTACTCAAAGCATTATTTATCTGCTTAAAGCATAAAGGCAATATACTTAATAATATAACAACTATCATAAAAACATCGTATATCGAGCTTAATTTATTATCATTTTGTGAAGGTTCAATAATTTCAAAAATCTTTTTTCTCATAGGTTTTTCCTTTCGTCATTTTTCGACAATCTTTTTATGCCCGTTTAAAATCAGAACTAAAAAATTAATAAAACCAATACTTTCCTTTTCCGTAGCCCTTCACTTCTTTATCTCGTCCCAATAGCGCTTTGTCTGCTGCTCGAGTTTATTGTTTCCGTATTCATAATACTTCCTGTTTTTAAGAGTGTCGGGAAGATATTGCTGTTTCACATAACTATTGGGATAGCTGTGAGGATATTTATAATTGTTCCCGTGCCCCATTTTAGAAGCACCGCTGTAGTGCGAATCCTTAAGATGTGAAGGAATTTCGCCCATAAGCCCGCTGTTTATATCAGAAAGCGCACCATCAATAGCCATTATGGCACTGTTTGACTTTGGCGCAGTTGCAAGCATAATCACAGCCTCCGCAAGCGGAATTCTCGCTTCAGGGAAGCCAAGCTGCAGTGCCGCATCTACACATGACTTTGTAATAACGATTGCATTTGGATATGCAAGACCGATATCCTCTGCCGCCATAACGAGTATACGTCGGCATATACTTTGTAAATCCCCTGCTGATACAAGCCGTGCAAGGTAATGAAGCGCCGCATCAACGTCACTTCCACGAACAGATTTTTGAAATGCGCTTAAAACATCATAATGGCTGTCCCCGTCACGGTCATGGCGGAATGCTTTTTTCATTGTTACAGATTCAGCAAGAGGTAAATCTATAACGATATTCCCCTTTTTGTCAGGCACGGCAGCCATCAGAGAAACCTCAAGTGAGTTAAGCGCCTTTCGCACATCGCCGCAGGCAGTATGCGCAATATGCTCCGATGCGTCATCTTCAAGTATAATGGGATAATCATTGCAAAGAGTATCTTTTGCACGAGAAAGGGCATTTTTAATATCCTGTGGCTCAACCCCGTAAAATTCAAACACTGTAGAACGTGATAAAATAGCGTTATAAATATAAAAATAAGGATTTTCCGTTGTAGATGCTATCAGTGTAACTTTTCCGTTTTCAATACATTCCAGAAGTGACTGCTGCTGTTTTTTGTTGAAATTCTGAATCTCGTCAAGATACAAAATTACACCGTATATCCCCATCATCGATTCACTCTCTGCAAGCATCGCTTTGATATCCGACACTGACGCATTGGTGGCGTTCAGCTTGTAAAGCGGTTTCCCCGCCCTTTTTGCAGCAATGTTTGCAACAGTGGTTTTACCTGTTCCCGACGGTCCGTAAAAAATCATATTCGGAATTTCACCGCTGTTTATTATATTGTAAAGCACCTTTCCCTCTGCCAGAATATGGCGCTGACCAACAACGTCATCAAGGCTTTGTGGGCGCATTCTGTCTGCCAATGGACTACGCATAGTATTCACCTCATAAATTTCTCTTCAACATAGAAAATTACATTTCGAGATTGTTAAGGGGAACCCCTTAATAATAATAATAATAAAATCTGTTTAAATCAAGGGCGTGTACCTTGATTTGAACTCCTTGCAAGGGCTACCGCGGTTAGCGGTGCGCGAGCGTAAGCCCTTTTTTCGCAAGTGAATGTTTTCTTTAGAATACTTCGCTTGCGAGGAGATGACATTGTCATCCTAATTTATTATATAAAGTTTCTCTTTAAAAAACAAGAGATTTATGATAAAATATTGTCGGAGGTGGTTATTATGACAAAAAAAGAACGGGCAAAAGCTTTTTTTGAGATTTTGCAGACTCTTTATCCCGAAGCACAATGCTCTTTAATATATGCTACACCGCTTCAGCTTCTTATTGCGACGCAGCTTTCAGCGCAGTGCACTGATGCACGGGTAAATATTGTTACAGAAAATCTGTTTAAAAAATACCCCGACGTATATGCATTTGCAAATGCATCGCTAAATGAGCTTGAGGAGGATATACGTTCAACAGGTTTTTACCACAACAAAGCAAAAAATATTATCGGTTGTTGCAAAAGACTTATCAGTGAATTTGGCGGCAAAGTTCCCGACAATATGGAGGATATGCTCACCCTTGACGGTGTGGGAAGAAAGACAGCCAATCTTGTACTTGGGGATATTTTCGGCAAGGGCGGTATGGTTATAGACACACACGCAAAACGCATACTTTACAGAGTCGGTCTCACAAAAGAAACTCTGCCCGAAAAGGTGGAGCGTGATACCGAAAACCTTCTTCCCCGGGAGCTGCACAGCGATTTTTGTCACCGCTTGGTGCTTCACGGAAGGGCACTGTGTATGGCACGAAGTCCCAAATGCTCTGTTTGTCCGGCTTTAGATATATGCAAAAAATGCGGTGTATAAATTTTATCAAAAACCTATTGAAAAGAAGATTCAAATGTTTTATAATATATACTGATATATAAGGCATATTGGGCTTGACTCCCTTATGCCTAATGTTTGGAGGGAGATTAATGGAAAAAGATAATAAAAAGATTCATGAAGATTTTTTAGGTTCAAGAGCTGCCTCTTCTTCCGAAAACCCCTACGGTCAGGGAAATGATGAGTTTGAGGGGTTTTCAAGCAGAAAGGATATGGTTTTTGATTCTTTTCAGCGCTACTGGGATAATTGCAAGATAATGATGCTCAGTTCTCTTTCACATCTTAGGAGTCCTGCAACGCTGATTGTAATCATGCTTCTTATAATAACATATATTCTTCTGGGTGTTGCGGGAAATATTCCCTTTTCTGTCTATCTTAACAAGACAGTGCAATATATTTCCACAAACCTTGACATAATTGTAAATGCACTCTTAGGCTTTTTCTACGGCCCTGTTACATGTGCTATCGGCGTTGGGCTGTGCACAATCGTACGTATGATTACAAACGGAACGGGATTTTTCATAGGTTATCTTATTGGTGCAGTAACAGCAGGATTTCTTCACGGATGGATTTTGTACAGACTTAAAGGAATGTGGTTTGGCTCGCGCTGGCGCAGCTTTCACACAGATTTACTGGCAAAGGTTTTTGCCACAAGATTTGTGGTATCCGTATTTGTAAATATTCTTCTTATGTCGGTAATTTATAAAATATTTATAGATTATCCTATCTATGAATATATAATGCATTACTCAAAATCTGATGTAGAGCTTACTTCAATATATGAATTCTTAGGTGTTTTCATAGTAAGCCTGTTGGTGGAAACAGTTATAATTTTTGTAGCACTGTCAGTTATAAACTTTATTGTTATGAAAGCGTTCCCATCACAGTTTGAAGAGCCTTCGCTCATTATAAAAGAGGACGGTACGCTCATCAATCTTGAGGACGAAGTATAATTCTTTTTTTGGGGAGGGTTAATGTTGGATTACTGTTTTGACGATAAAATAGATGTAAAGCTTATTGCGCTTTTTATTATTGACAACTTCAAAATGCCCGTTCCCAATTCATTTTTAGTGGACACTCTGGCACTGGAGCCTTTTGTAAATTATTTCGATTTGCAGCAGCAGATTGCAGAGCTTTCTGAGGAAGGACTTGTAACCTATTACACAGAGGATTGTGACAGATTCTTCTCACTTACAAAAAAAGGGAGAGAGGCTTTGGAGTTTTTCAGTGTGCGTATTCCCAAAACTGTCAGGGAGAGGCTTTTGCACGCTATAAAAATAAAGGTCAAAGAGCTTAAAAATGCACTTAGCATTAAGGCTGATTATAAAAAAATAAATGATATTGAATATAGTATATCTTTAGGAATATCTGAGGGTAGCTTTGATATGTTTAATGTTTCTTTGTCTGTTGCCGATGAGCTGATGGCAAAAAAAATGTGTGCAGCATTCAAGGAAAATCCTCAATCACTATACTCAGAATTTTTAGCAGTATTGACAAAAAACATCTAACAAGTAATAAAAAAGCGTTTTTAACGCATCAACCCCCTGTCCCCCAGTCTTGGGGGCAGGTCGGTACGCTTGTTATAAAAGAGGGTGTAAAAAAACTCAGTTTTTTTACACCCTCTTTGTTTTGGGGATAGGAAAAAATGCTTTAGAACGGACAAACTGAACCAAAGCGAAGCTTTGGGTTACCCGAAGGCGTACGGAGTCAAAGGAAAGCAGACATCGCTTCAGTTTTGCAATTACTGCAAAACATTCGCTCAATGCTTTTCTTTTCCTTCTCCCCAAAAAGCATAGTCTGCTTTTCGGGGTCCCCGAAAGTCGCAAGACTTTAAGGGGAAAAGGAGC
>JAZRLV010000038.1:0-45668 GCA_045646985.1 Clostridia bacterium
TTTATTTTGCAATTTTGCCATTTGACTGACTTTTGACTAACATTTGACTGACGGTTATGGATTACTATTGACACTTTTAGCATAGATATTTATTTTTTGTCAGAAATTCGATGATTGTAATTCTTGATTTATTTATTTGCACGTTTTTACAAAAACAATGCGTGATTTTACATTTAATTTAGTGCACATTGATGATATAATTTGAAAAAACAAGGCAAAAAAATGGAGGAGTAAAAGATGAAGGCACAAAATAAAATTCGCCGTGGTTTAGATATGCCATATGGTTCTTGTTGGAAATCATTTGTTAAAAACAGATATTTGTATCTGCTGATGCTTCCGACAATAGTATATCTGATAATGATTGATTATCGTGCTATGTATGGAATATTGCTGGCGTTTAAGAACTTTAATCCACGACTGGGAATTATGGGGAGTGAATGGGTTGGATTAAAGCATTTTGCAGGAATGTTTAATGACCCATATTTTTTACAAGTGCTGAAAAACACAATTACAATCAGTTTCGGCAAAATTTTATTTGAGTTTCCTTGCCCTGTAATTATAGCAATATGCTTTAATGAAATAAGGAGTAAATATTTAAAGAAAACTCTGCAAACGATTTATACTTTCCCTCACTTTTTGTCATGGGTAGTGGTATCCGGTGTTATAATTAATTTCCTTGGATATAACGGACCATTGAATGAGATAGTAAGTTTTTTCGGGGCAGAGAAAAAAGCCTTCATGGGTGATGTTAATCTTATTCGCCCTGTTTTGTACATAACACAGATATGGAAGGAATCCGGCTGGACGAGTATTATTTATTTAGCTGCAATTACCGGAATAAGTGCGGAAATGTATGAGGCTGCTGAACTTGATGGTGCGACGAGACTGCAAAAAATATGGCATATAACACTGCCGAGCATAAGAGGTACAATCCTTGTAATGCTTACTATGCGTGTAGGTACAATTCTTAATGCAGGGTTTGACCAGATATTTAATATGTCAAATACCGTTGTGCAGAACACAATAGATATTCTTGATACATATATATACAGAATCACTTTCCAGCAGGCTCCTGATTTTTCATTCAGTACAGCGGTTGGTGTGTTTAAATCCGGAATTGGATTTATTATGGTAATGATTGTTAATTCTATCAGTCGTAAGATAGAGGGCACAGGTATTCTGGAATAAGGGGGAAACAAAAAATGAAGAAGAAAAAAACAATAGGCGATTACATATTATATTCTTTTCTGATACTTTGGGGACTTTTAATTTTTTACCCGTTTTATAATTCTATACTTGTTTCTTTCATGAGTCATGCAGAGTATATGAGAAAGCCGTTTGCACTGTTTGTATCAAAACCGAATATTGAAGCATATAAGGAAATACTCAGTGACAGTAAGTTCTTTTATGGATATAAATCCACACTTATTATTCTTGCTTTCAAGCTACCAATTTCGCTTGTTATGACGACGGCTATGGGATATGCTCTTTCGAGGAAAAGATTTTTCCTCAGTAAAACAATAAATAATCTAACTGTATTTACAATGTACTTTGGTGGAGGAATTGTTCCTTTGTACCTTCTTGTAAAAAGCTACGGTCTTATCGGTACATATACAAGTATTATTATAGTAGCTGTTTTCAGTGTGTACAATATGATACTGATAAAGAATTTCTTTTACAGTATTCCTGACGTTCTGGAAGAATCAGCAAAGATTGACGGGGCAAACGATATAAGAATTTTTGCACAGATATACGTTCCCCTGGCAAAGCCGATTATTGCAACCGTTGCACTTTTTACTGCGGTAACAATATGGAACGAATGGTATAATCCGATGCTGTTTATTTCAAACAGCAAGAAATGGCCGTTGCAGCTTGTGCTCAGAGAGATAATAAACAATGCCACCGCAACAGTAAAAGAGGATATGGTGGACGAAACGGAGCTTGTAAAGGAAACCTTTGCACTCAACGTGCAGATGGCATCAGTGGTTGTGACAATGCTTCCAATTATGCTTGTGTATCCATTTTTGCAAAAGTACTTTATGGGCGGAATTATGATAGGTGCAGTAAAGGGATAATAAATTAATCACAAAATATAAGGAGGAAAATTAAAATGAAAGTAAAAAAGATATTGGCATTTGGTTTAGCGGCACTTATGTTGGTAACATGCTGTGGCTGCGAAAAGGCAGAGAAAACAGCCGGAAAAGACGGAAAAATCAAATTGACAGTGGGCTTCCCGAAGGCAGAGGACAGCTGGATTGGTGATGAATATTATAATTTTATCACTGACAAAACAAATGTAGATTTGGAATTCTGGACAATGCCGGCTGATTCAGCAACTGAAAAGGCAAGAATATGGATTTCATCCGGTGATATGCCCGATATGGTATATATGGAAGCATTTACTGTTGACGAGTATCTTAAGTACGGTGAGCAGGGCGTTGTAAAAGCACTTCCCAAGGATATGGATGAAAAATATCCCAACATTGGATTTGTAAATTCAATGAGCGGTGTGTATGACGAGCTTAAGGAAAGAGCAAATGGAGAAATGTATATGGTAATGCGTCCGTCAGACCATTATAAAATGTTTATTGAAGATTTTCGTAAGGCATATGCAGAGGGTAAGGACCTCAGAAAAATGATGAGTGAGGACCCAAAATATATGTTTATTGACTCATACGGTTTTGCATATCGTAAGGACTGGGCAGAGAAGCTTGGTATCAAGACAGACTACATAATGGAGTTTGACGCATTCAAGGATATGGCAATGAAATTTAAAGAGGCTGACCTTGGAAAAGTAGGCAAGGACAATGCTGTGGCTATAGCGGTAGACTATACAGAGGCACCGCAGATATTTGTAACTGCACATAATGCAAGCTATAAATATTTCCATAAGGATGAGGAAACAGGTAAATATGTTTATGGCCTTTTAGAGGACAGCACCGCAGAAGGCGTTAAGGAATATGCAGAGGCATACAGAACAGGACTTTTAGCACCTGACTTCTATACACAAAAGAGAGCAGACCTTAATTCTGTATTCTGTTCTCAGCGTTCAGGAATAATATTCCCCAAGGCAGATATAACAAACTTAAGAACGCTTTATAATGATTTTGAAAAAGCAAATCCCGGACTTAAGGGCGAGGATTGCATCGGAGTTTGCTGGATACTTTCACCCGACGGAACTGTACATGCAAGAGAAAGCGGTAACGGCGGCAGCAGCGGATGGTTCTTCAACCCCGAAATTTCGGATGAAAAGCTTGAGGCTGCATTAAGACTTATAGATTATTGTTCAAGCCCCGAAGGCGGTCCGCAGGTAAGACTTGGTGTTCCCAATGTGGATTACAAACAGGAAAACGGCGAGTATATAGTTACAAGAGAAGAGAATGAAGAGGGTATAGTTCCAACACTGGATAACAAGTATCCGTCATATTCCTTATTCAGATATCTTGGAAACCCCCATTTTGATTTAAGCGTAGATATAAATCCTTATGCACAAAAGCTGGCAAATGAATTGAAAGAAGCCAAGCTTTCAAACAAATTGTCAGTAAAGAAATGGGACAGCGACCTTGATTTCTATACAGAGGATGACTATGTTAAATTTGTTGCAGCATACGATGTAAATAATATTTTAGCTGAGATTGTTGTTGATGACGGCGATGTGGAAAAGATTTGGGAGAAAAAGAGAAAAGAAATTGCACGTGCAGCTGAGGAAGTTCTTAAAAATATGAACAATGCCTTAGTGAAATAATAAAGGAGTTTGAACTTGATGAAAAAGAGAGTAACTGCATATGTGCTTATAATAGCACTTATGATGCTGTGCGGCATCCCATCAATGGCAGAAGATTTGGTAAGTCAGGAAACAATGTTTTCTGATGTGCCGCTTGGGCATTATGCCTATGATGCGGTAATGTATTTAAAGGATAAGGGTATAATCAATGGAAAAAGTGAATCTAAATTTTGCCCGGATGATTCTTTAACCAGAGAGGAATTTGCTAAAATTGCAGTACAGACTCTTTCTCTTAAAATTGTTGAAGATGGAGATATACTACAGGATGTATTGGCCGGAGCGTGGTATGTGCCTTACGTGCGTACTGCTGTTAAAAATAAAGTGATGATAGGAACTTCAGATGATAAATTCGGAGTAGGGCAACGACTTACCCGCCAGGATTTGGCGGTTGTGGTAAGAAGACTTGCAGATAAACTGAAATTTCCTTTGGAGGCAACAAACACAAAGCTTTACGCAGATGCTTCGCAAATCAGCGAATATGCAAAGGAAGCTGTAGAATTACTTTGCGGTGCTCAAATTATGGATGCAAAAAGTGACGGGCTTTTTATGCCGGCTGCGTATGCAACACGTGGAGAAACGGCTGTGGCAATTTACAATCTTCTTGTAAAGGAAAGAGAGTACAGCCTTTCTTTGGGCAGATATTCTTCATCGCCAAGCAGGTGGGACGGTCCTTATGATACACCTACTGACGATAAGATTGCTGAAAATATGCCTGTGCCGTTTGACGCATCAAAAATGCCGACAACTCCGTTGATGTTTGAGGATTTTAATGACGATGATTACGGGGAATTGAAACTGTATAATCAGGCGGCAGGCTTTACTTTCCCTAAAAATGAAGGCGTTGACGGAAGCGGCTGCGCAAAGCTTGTTTGTGATGATGCAACCTATAACGACCGTATGGTATATGAATTCAGCGCACCTTCTGTTCAGCCGGGTGATTCAATCGTTATTTCAGCAAAAATGAAGGCTGAAAACGTTAAGGATTCAGGAACGAGCCAAGCTAATTACCGTGTTTTGTGTGAGGTATATAAGGACGGGAAGTGGGTTGTGCAGACCGGCACACATTCCTCTGGATGGCTTACAAAGGATACAGACTGGCAGGAATTTCAGTTTACCTGTACTATTCCGCAGATACTTAATATGGTTGGGGAAGCAAACTACATCTTCCGTGTGAGCTTGCAGATGAGATATCTGACGGGAACCTTCTACTATGATGATGTACAGGTTTCTACCCTTTTGTTTGAACCCATCGATACTGTTCTTATGAAGCCTTCATATAAGGGACTTATTTATGGTGAAAACGGTGTGGGTGATATTGCCCTGCGTACGTATACGAAGGATTATAACGGTGCGTATGATTTAACAAAAATGAGCTTTAAATCTCAGATAGTAGATGAAAATGATAAAGTCTACTTTAAGTCGGAGTGTGATGAAATCACACCTGTTATAGATGTTTATTTTTCATCGAAGGATTTGCCTATGGGTGGGGACTATTATCTTGAAATCTTCCTGATTGATAAGGAAACGGGAGAAACGCAGTTTAAGCGCAGCTGGACAATCCGAAAAAGAGAGGAAAGCTACAGACCGAAAACGTATCTGGACGAAGGCGGATACCTCGTTAAAAACGGGGAAAGATATCTGCCTCTGGCTTTGATTTTTGTTAATAAGTATACATTTAACGACGAAGTCGAGAACAAGATTATGAATCACCCGGGACTTGACGTAAGATCGCAAAAAGGCGTGGGTTACTGGTATAGCTTTGGGATAGAAAAATCACGCCGTGACGCATTTGAATACTTTGAGGAATGTGGAAAAGGCATTACATTATCCACACATATGTTTCGTATGAATACAGGGTATAACGAAACAGAAAAGCATATAAATAAGCAGGAGGATATACGTGGTTATCTCTCCCGTGTTATAAATAATTTCAAGGACCTTCCGATACTCGACATGTGGTATATGGGCGATGAGGTTAACCCTGTACGTATGGGTGAAGAAATGCGCTGGGCAAATGAAATAGTTGCCTCAAATGATTTAGACCACCCTACATATACAGCTATTTGTGAGCTTGTTGAGGACAGACCGGGGATTCATGCAAAAACAGCAGATATTCTTGTGACGGACCCATATTATGTAACGGGTGAGCCCGACCAGGACTTACACGATATCACGCATTATGCAACGTATCTGCGTGATACTAACCCCGGCAGACCCTTTGGTGTAATGCTTCAGGGCTTCTGGTATAAAACCCGTGGCGACCTAAGAGGACCAACACAAAGAGAGTTCAGAAATATGATGTGGCAGTCTCTTATAGAGGGTGCAGTATGTATTAACTGCTTTGCTTATGAGCCGTCGGGTGCCAATGCGGCAATTAATCCGGGCTACACACTGGAATCCTGGTGGGATGAAATGCTTGAGGTGTACAGCGAGGTACAGCGGTTTAAGCCGATTATCCTTTCTGACGAAACACGCCCCTATGTAAAAGTGATAAACGGGGGAACGTGGCTTAACTACACAACAAGGCGTTATGACGGCAAGTCATACTTGTTTACAGTTAATAATCAGGATATGACAAAGGTGGCAAAAATCCATCTTGACGGGGTGAAAAAAATTACAGGAATGTACAGCGGAAAAACCTACACGGCAGATAAAGATGGTTGGTTCAAAATAGAGCTTTCAAATCAAGAGAGTGAAGTCTTTGAATATGAGCAATCTGATTATAAGTCAACCCATGCAGAGCTTATCCGCTTTGGATTGTTGAGTGATGTGGGCGGCTTGGTGATGCTTGATGCTGATGGTGAAAAACCACGCTTTATTGTTGCGCAGGGTGTAAGTGAAGTAGAGATAGGTGCACAAATAAGTGAGAATGCATCAATCTATATAAATGACGTTAAGGTAAATAACGGAGATAAAATATCTCTTGCGGGACTCTCTGAGATTAATGTTAAGGTTGTATCAGAGGACGGACGATTTAAAAGTGAAAAAGGCTTTGGATTGGAATTCAGATAAAGGGGGGGATTTACTTGTTGAAAAAAGCTTGTGCAAGTATACTTTCAGTACTGCTTTTAAGCGGTGCTGTTGCTCAATGCTTTGTATGTGCAAAAAGTGATGCTGTTGTGGCACAAGGCGGAGAGGTAACTGTGAACACGCAAATCAATGCAGGTGAAGCTACCCCTGTAATGATTGCTATTGTAGCAGAGAATACGGATGAAGCTACAACCAAAAGCACCATAGAAGGATTTAATACTTTAGATACTATTATGAATGCAGTTGTCCAAAACCCTATTAGTGAAGATACTGATGTTGCCGGCAAAATTGTGCATATAGGTGCTGTGCGTGCCGATAATTACAACAAAATTTATTATGCATGCAGGCTGGACGAAGGAATTCCTTCGGGTGACTATTATGTTTTCCTCTTGTATTACGGCTCAGCCGGAGGAGAAAACAGCTGGGAACTGCTTGGAAACTTTGAACACCTCGGTAAGGACCTTATACAACCTCTGCTTGATAAAATGAATGGTGATGTAAGCGGATATCAAGCTGCAATTACGGAGGATATAACAGGAGCTAAGGTTCTTGAAAAGTCGCACGCAGATGTAAGCTATTACAGCACTCTTGGAGAAAATGCGGCAGCAGCTTTCCATAATGTCCTTTATTCGTTGCGTGGGGAGAAGTTTGAAGATATCAGTGCCCTTATAGATAAGTTTGATGAAACCCAGGCATGGGTAAAGCTTATGAATGCTTCTGATACACTTGGTGCTATCAAAGCCTATAATGCTACATACTGGAATCTTCCCGTTGGTAATACTGACGATTTTGCACAAATCAGTAATGAGGAAAAGGCTATAATTCTCAGTAGCGTGAAGGGTGCAGATTATTCAAATCCGGAAAATAGGGCGAGTATTGCCGCAGATTTTGAATTGAATCTTGTTTTCTCTTTATTCAGGGCACTTGAAACAAGAGAAGATTTGGAAGGCTTTATTAAAGCAAGCAGCAAATACGGCAAATATTTTTCAGAGGCGAGAAAGATTATAAGTAATGCATCGCTTGAATCGTATGATTTGTCCTTGGCTTATAACAAGGTTTTAGATGGAAACAGTGATATAAAGGATATGACAGATATCAATACTCTTTTCGCACTGTCTGTTGCTAACCCGGGTGGGGAAGAAGGCGGTAGCATTGATGAAAATACCGCAGGAAAACCGCTCGGCGGAGGCGGCGGTGGCGGTGGCGGTGGTGGCCTTGTCGCTGCACCGTCAGCAAATGACACTCCATCTGTAAGCGTAGGTGCAACGCCATTTAAAGATGTGTCCGAAGAAAACTGGGCATATACCTTTATAAAGAGATTGTACGATGAAAAGGTTATTAACGGAGTTAGCGCAGACAGCTTTGCACCCAATGCATCTGTGAAAAGATGTGACTTTGTAAAAATTATGGTTGGCGCACTAAAAATGGAAATATCCAAAGCAGAAACTGCGTTTTCCGATTTAGGAAAAGGCTCGTTGTATGAGACATATATTATGACAGCATATGAAAAAGGGCTGATTAACGGTATAGGTGACGGAAGCTTTGGTATGGATAATCAAATCAGCCGTCAGGACGCTGCCGTAATGCTCAGCCGAATGCTTGATAGCTATAATTTGAATAATAGCGGCAGCAATGTAAGCTTCAGCGATATTGAAGATGCTTCAGACTATGCAAAGGAAGCAATAGCAAAAGCCGCAGCTATGGGAATATTTACAGGAGATGCACAGGGCAGATTCAATCCAAAAAATCAGCTTTCAAGAAGTGAGGCATGTGCCATACTTTGCCGTATAGCAGACAGGATAAAGGGGGTATAAGCTATGCTGAAAAAAATATTTGCAATTAGTTTATTAATTCTCTTACTGTTGCTTACCGCCTCGCTCACCTCAATGGCGGCATTGGAGGACGATATACAGCTTCTTGTGGATTTGGGAGTTGTTGAAAAACAGGAGGAATCCCGTGTTATAGAAAAAACCTATACACGTGGAGCTTTTGCAGCAGCCCTTTCCAAAATGGACGGGGAAGAAACTGCGATAACTGTTGATGCAGAATCCTCGGTTAAATATGCTTCTGACATCGCAGGAGACAAAAATCTTGTCTATATAGCAGATGTTCTGGTGAGAAATATCATGACTGTAAAGGACGGGCGCTTTTCACCGGGCGGTGCACTCTCACAGAATGATGCAGTGCGAGGACTTATAAATGTACTCGGATATGCCCCTGTTGCCGAGAGGAACGGCGGAACGGACAGTGCCTATTATGCACTTGCAAACAAGCTGGGAATATTAAAGGGAGTTGTAATTAAGGACAGCAACGCTCTTTCTTATAAAGAAGCGGCAAAGCTTATATATAATGCGATGAAGGTTCCTCTGTTTGAATCAAATCCTTATATTATTCCCGAAAAGAAAACCTTCTTTGACGAAATGGGCGTGCTGGAGCATACTGGCACAGTGGTAGCCAATTCAGCATTTGGCATATCCTCCTCACGTGTCAGCAGCACAATGGTGAATATAAGCGGAAATATTATTCCGACAGCTATAAGGATTGAGGATTCATTTGTCGGCTGTAATGTTGTTTACTATACTATGCCCGTAAACGGAGACAGAACTGTTGTAAGCATGCGACCAAGCAACGGAACAGATACTGTTACAATAAATGCAGCTGACATAGAAAATGTAAGTACAAGTGGAAACAGATATCTTATTGATTATGGGGAGAAGAGGGAACTCGCTCTTTCTAAAACTGCCTTTATGATTGTAAATCATAAAACGCAAAGCCCTACACGGGAGCTTTTTGACGTCTTTGAAAGCGGAAGTGTTACCTTTGTAGATACCGATAACGACGGCATATATGACTTAGGTCATATGACTCTTTTGCAACAGGGTATTTTGCAGGGAGTTGCCGCAGACGGGGAAAGTGCAGTTGTCAAAGTAGCAGGCAGGTTGTATACCGTTGATTTGAGTGAGGTTGAATCGCTCGAATGTTACATCGGAAAAAATGTAGCCTCGGTAAGCGAGCTTAAGGCTGATATGACGATAGGTGTCGGCTGTGAAAAATTTACCATAACGTCAGGTGTGCTTACCTTTGACTTTGACAAAGCAGAAAGTATAAAGATGTTTGCCTCAAACCGAATTGAAAAGGGTTATGTGTCAACGCTGGAGGAAAACAAAATATATCTGGACGAGATGGATTACGACCTTGGAACGGCTTATTACAAATTCGTATCAAAGGGCGAGATTCCTGCTATAAAGCTTGGAACGGGTGTTGTTCTCTATATAGATATTTACGGAGACGTTGCATATTACGAGATTGACCCGGAGGCAAAGGGTATGGAATACGGCTATCTTGTAAAAGCGGCGCTCGATAACGGGGCATTAAAAAATGTTCTTTATCTTAAAATAATGGATAAGAACGGAAAAATTGATGTTTACGAGGTAACTGATAAAAAGTTCAGGCTTGACGGTGCAAAAACCACTGTGAATACAAGCTCGCTTGTATATAGTGTAGGAGGCACGACGGTTGACCTTGCCAAAAGGCAGCTTGTTCGTTTCAGAGCAGAGGATAAGACACTCAAGGAGCTTGATACAACAGCGTTGGGCAGTAATGAATCTGCTTTAGATTCACTTACCGAGGACAGAGCTCTGGAAACAGAGATTCGTGTTACAAACGGTGCAATCGGCAGAAATTATGTTTTGAGCACGAGTGGAATTATATTTATAGACGACGAATATCCCGCTGAAACAAATCCTGATGATAAAGCTTTTTCAGTTATGCAGGCAGATAAGCTGGAAAACAGCGATGATTATGTGCTTATCGGTTACGATGCAAATGATATGAACGAGCTTGGTGCTATTGTATGGCCAAAGCGCCACGGTCAGACAGAATCTGCAACCGTAACCTTTGATTCAGAGCTTACCCACCACAAGGAATATTCACATATTGTGGAAAAGGTACGTGTAGGTACGAATAAGGACGGAGACGAGGGTTGGTATCTTACCATTGCAGGACCCGGAGGAAAATCAACTTACTTTGTGCTTTCTGATGCAAGGCTTGGTAAAGTGACAGACAGCTCTGTATGGGATGAAAAAATAGAAGATCTGACAGCATTTAGCGCAAGTGAATTTGATACTGAAATTAAAAGCGGTGATATCATAAGATTCAGAACAAATGTGTTGGGCTATATCGATTATGTAGAAAAGCTGTTCGATTTTGAAAAGAATACCTCAAATCCATATTCAACGCTTAAAAGTAATTTTGATGCAGATGGACAGGATTATACGTTTGTAAATATTGTAAAGGGAAATGATGAAAGCATTATGTATTCCGAAACGTCGGATATTGAAAGCAGGGAAAATAAATTCGTATTCAAAAAGAATACCATCTATAAAACAGTGCCTGTGTACAATGTGCAGGAAAAGACAGTTTATATGGTGAATTTTGCGGACGTTCCCTCTGCAATGAAGGGCAATGTATGTCTTGCATTTTTGCGATATTATGCAGGCAGATATGTCCGTGACCACATATTCTACCAGTATTAACAGGAAATGAAATTAATTAAAAAGGTGTGAAATACTCACGCCAAAAAAAATATTATATAGGGAGTGTAAAAAAATGAAAAAGATTTTAGCATTAATGCTAAGCGTGCTTCTTTTGGGCACACTGATGCCTACGGGTGCAGTGTTTGCCGCTGTTCCGAGTGAATTGAACTTTTCAATTCTTGAAACCGATAAGGAAGGACACGCAACAGGACGCTACTTAAAGGAGGATTTTGAAAGCACTGACAGTACGCATTTTACCACAGACGGTAAATATCCTGCAAAAAATGTGGGGGATTATCTGAATACGGCTACCGGTTTAACAACGGAAACAAGCGTGAGCCAGATTTTCTCAACTGCAAAGCAATTTGCGGCATCACTTTTTACAGAGGCAGACGGTAACAAGGCTCTTAAAATTGAGCCTGTTGCAGCGGGGGATATTACAGTTCAGGGCTGGAATGTACCACTTTCAGCAAATGAAATGATGATAACAGAGTTTGATTTTAAGCTTACGCAGCTTCCCACAGACCTTAAGCAAATTAACGAAAAAGGTAAAGGCAGCAATACAAGCGGAAAACATCAGCGAATTACAATATTGGGTATGAACGATATGGGCTCTGCAAGTGCCATTAATATGTTTAACGGCGAAACACTGAAGTTTGGAGAATCTGCCGGCAATTCAGCAAGTATTGATGCACAAACGTGGTACACAGTAAGGGAAGAAAGATATTATAAGCCTGAAAATGCATCAGGTGAAGCAGGAACATCTTCAGAATATATATACCGTAAGGTTATGATTCTTGACCAGAATGGAAACATAATAAAAGAATTTACCAAGAATGCAGAACTGACAAGCGGTACACGTGACTATTTGTACCATGGAGCAAATTCTGTAGATTTTTACAAAAGTAATAAAATGAGACCGCATTTTATAACAGTTCCTGCACTTACAACAGATGGCACTAACTTAATAAATGATAATCAGATTGAAATGCTTGTAGACAACTTTGAAGTGACAACCTACAAAATGGCAAGCTATACACCATCACTTAAGTCAAGCAGTATTGCAAGCGGTGCAACCGGTGTTGCTTCAACAACGAATTCTATAGAAGTTGTGTTTGACAAGCCTGCTATAGCACCTGCTTCGGCAACACTTGTATGCAGTGCAAATGCTGCTAACAATAAGACATGCACAGTTACTGCAAGCACAACAAAGCTGAATACATACACAATAGCGTGGGAGGGGGACCTTGCCCTTGCGTCAACCTACACACTTTCACTGGGTGGATTTACCAATGCAGACGGTACTGCTGCAACAGATTCTATAAGCTTTAAAACTGTGCAGCCCTCTATTGAAGCAGCAAAGACATTCGATGGCTTTGAAAACGGCGGATTTTACACGAATAGTTTTGTTAATGGATACCAGGGAGAACATACTTTTCTTCTTTCCGGCGGCACAACAGGTCGAGGAGGAGCTTTTGATGATACTGAAAATACGTATTCAGGAAGCCATGCTCTTAAGCTAAGTGCGGATCAAGAACTTACTAATGTAAGTGCTTTAATGACAAAAGATGAAGATATAGTAGTAAACAGCAACAAAAAGCTTGTGTTCACTTACCGTATGAATATTTTAAGTACTACAGTCGTAACTGATAATGATGATGGCACATATTCAGGCGGAAGCTATGGCAGAATCGGTCAGCCGAATGATGGTTCTAATGCCACTATGTGTGCTGTAATTGATTTGGACAGCAGAACCGGTAAGCACTTCATAGGTGTTAAAAATGATGAGACATACGGAGCTTCAGCGGCAGGCTCAAAGGGCTACTATTTTGATGAAGATAAGTGGTATAACATAACCTGGGTTATAGACGCAGATAAGCAGTACATGTATATTGCAGATGCAACCACAGGAGAATTGGTATATAGCAATAACATAGCAAGAACTAACAGCGATACTGCGTACAGATGGCAGCTTGTATATTTTGATTCTATCAAGAAATCGGCTAATGATGGACTTAATATCGCAATCGATGATGTTACAATGTGGAGTCTTGACAGCAGCTATGATACGCACAAGCTGGCAGTTGCAAACGGCACATTTGCTGACAACACAGCAGTGAATAAGGACGCAGACAAGCTGACTGTTAAGTTCAATCAGCCTGTAGTTCCGATGGGCGAGGATTTAAGAATTGTTCCCGATGTGGATTACACTGTATCAGAAAAAGCACCTAAGGTAATTTATAAGGATTTTGATACAATCGAGCTTGATATATCCTGTCTTGACTATGCTTCAAGCTATTTGCTTAATCTTGGCAATGTTAAATCAGCGGCAGGTATGCCAATGGCAGATATAAGTAAGACTATTGCATTTAAATCAAATTCTGACACAAAATATGATATTAATATTTTAGGTGATATTACAGGGCTTGTTACAGTAAGCGGAGCTGTTAGTGCTGACACAGAGCTTAAATTTGCAGTGCAGAATAATGGTGCACAAAGGGATATAAAGCTTTTTGCAGCAGTTTATGCAGGTAATAAGTTGCTTGGAATTGAAAACGGACACACAACACTCAGCGCAGGCCGTAATTTGAATGTGACGATTGACTTTACAAAGGCTTATGAGGGTGCTAATGAAATAAAGCTCTTTGCATGGGATAGCTTTACTACATTGAAGCCCCTTACAGAGGTCAGCGCTTTACAGATAGTGGCTGAATAAGAATAACTTGAAATTATTATAAGGCTGTAGAAAGCCATTAAGTGGGGACGGTCCTGTTTTGGCATAAAAAATAATGTTTTTATGCCAAAAGACTTAAAAGTCTGTCAGGAGCCGTCCCCTAATGTCTTTCTACAGCCCAATGGTATAAGAAACGAGGTAACGTAATGGATAGTGTAAATATAGTAATCGGGGCAGATTTGGTTCCTGTTGAATCAAACTTTGACTTATTCAGGCAGGGTGATGTAAAAACATTATTGGGAGAAAAGCTGATTAAAGAATTGGAAGCTGCGGATTACAGAGTTTTCAATCTGGAATTAGCCTTGTGCGGTGATGATACAAAGCCCATAGATAAGTACGGCCCCGGTTTAAGAGCACCTGAGGAAACAATAAATGGCATTAAGAATATGAATCCCTCTCTTTTCACAATAGGAAACAATCACATTATGGATTTTGGTAAGGAAGGATTAAATTCAACAACACGTCTGCTTGATAAAAATGATATAGCGTATATCGGAGCAGGAAAAAATCTTGATGAAGCGAAAAAACCGTATATATTTGAAAAAAACGGCAAAAAAATCGGTGTATATGCCTGTGCGGAGCATGAGTTTTCAATCGCAGAGGAGGATAAGGCAGGGGCGAATCCCTACGACGCACTTGAAAGCTTCGACCATGTAACAGCTCTTAAGGCTAAGTGCGACTATGTTATTGTTCTATATCATGGAGGTAAGGAATACTATCGCTATCCTTCACCCAATTTACAGAGAATCTGTCGCAAATTTGCAGACAAGGGTGCGGACATAGTCTTGTGCCAGCACAGCCATTGTATAGGCTGTAAGGAGGATTATAATTCCTCAGTTATTGTATACGGTCAGGGAAATTTTCTGTTTGACAGGGGGAACACTGAATTCTGGCAAACCTCACTTTTAGTAAAGGCGGAGTTTGGTGAAAAAATGTGTGTTTCATATATTCCGCTGAAAAAGGAAGGAAACACCGTGCGCCTTGCAGAGGGGAAAGACGGCGAGGATATATTAAATGATTTCTATGAGCGTTCGGAGCAAATCCGTGATAAGGAATTCATTAAAAAGGCATACAGTGAAATTTCCGCTAAGTTTATGGATGACTATTTCTACATAATGGCAGGCGGAGCAAGCAGATTTAAAAAGGACGAGGTGTTCTCGCACCCGTATTCAAAGCAAGTTTTAATGGGAATGCGCAACTATCTTGAATGTGAAGCGCATAACGAGCTTTTCATCACGGCACTGCGAAATGAAGCCGACAAAGCCTTGTAAGAAAAGAGGAAAATACAATGAGTATATATCAGATAGAAAAAACAGACCCCACGTTGGGATTTTATAACATGCGTGATAAGCTGCAAAACCATGTCGCAAAACGAAGCGAAGAATGCTTTTTAAAAGCAAAGCAGGAAAGAGATAATATTAAAAATGCAGACGAATTAAAAGCCTACAATAAAAAAATGCGTGAAGTTTTCCTTAATAGCATCGGTGGGAATCCTTATGATGCATCACTGCCACTTAATGCACAGACTGTGGGAAAGGTGGAGGAGGAAGGACTCACCATTGAAAAGGTAATATTTCAGTCACGTCCTGACGTGTATGTTACGGCAAATCTGTATATTCCGCATAAAAGAGAAAAAAAGTGCGGCGGCGTGCTGTTTCAGATAGGGCATGGCGTTATGGGAAAGTCACAGGGGCAGTATCAGCGTGTGGCACGGCAGATTGCCTCTGCTGGTCTTATTGTACTCATTTTCGACCCTGTAGGACAGGGAGAAAGATTAAGCTATTTTGAAAGCGAGATAAACAGCCCTATGGTGCCCGGTGCTGTGCATGATCACGGATATGCGGGAAATCAATGTGTGCTTCTGGGCGAAGGGCTGATAAGATATTTTTTGTGTGATGCAATGCGTAGTGTGGACTATCTGCAATCAAGGGAAGAAGTAGATGCGGACAAAATAGGCGCAACAGGCTCAAGCGGTGGAGGTACGATGACAAGCGTTCTTATGATGATGGATGACAGAATCAAAGCCGCAGCGCCCGGAACATTCATTACAACACGCAAGGAATATTACTACGCAGACGGAGCACAGGACAGTGAACAAATTTGGTTTGGAGCAACGAAAATGGGGCTTGACCATTATGAATTGGTATGCTCCTTTGCACCAAAGCCGCTGCTTCTTCTCACGGTTCGCTCGGATTTCTTTCCGATAGAGGGATCAGAGGATGTTTTGTATGAATGTAAGCGTTTTTGGAAAATGTATGCTAAAGAAGACCACATTGCAGAGGTAAGAGATGATTCAAGGCATGCTTACACAGACCATCTGGCACAGGCGGCGGCAGTGTTTTTCGCAGAAAATTTAAACGGCGAAACCTATACTGTTGATACATCACTTGTGAAGAGTCTGCCCGCATCGCAGCTTAACTGCACCCAAACAGGACAGGTAAGAACAAGTATAAAAAATGCTAAATTTATTTTTGATGAAAATATTGAGAGGCTGAAAAAATGCGAGAAGAGGGACAATATAAAAGAATATATTGAAAACGCAATGAATTACGAGCGAAAAGAAGAAAAGCTGCATGTAAGAATTGCGGACGAAAGGTATGAAAACGGTTTAAGCATTAAAGCACTGCTGTGGTTTTCGCAAAGGCAGATGCCAAATTTTGGACTTTTATTTTCTTCGTTTAATTCTATGGGAAATGAAACGGTTATTTGCCTGTGGGACAAGGGAACGGACGATATTGAAACCTATATACATAAGATAAGGGAAATTTGCGATAGCGGAAAAAATGCCCTTGTACTTGACTTGTCGGGAGTGGGAAAATGTGCACCCAACCCTATCGGCTCTGCAAATGCCTTAAAGGAGCATTACGGTGCGCTTGATAAAATCAGCAAGGATTTATTCTTCCTGGGTGATTCGCTTTGTGCGTTGAGGCTTTACGAATTAAAGTGTGCTATTAATATGATAAAAGAAGAAATAGGCGGCAGTGTTTCTATCTTCGCAACAGGAATGTCGGCTCATTATGCAAGATTATGGAAAATTATAGAGCCAAAAACAAAGATAGAGCTACTGCTTCCTGCACCTTGCTACACGCAGGTGTTTAACAGCAAATATTATGAAAATTACAATATAGCAGGGGTAATTTTACCGGGAATTATACGCTATCTATGATAGGAGGAGCTTATGTACAATATACGTGATTTCGGAGCTGTGGCAGACGGAAAAAGCAATTCAACCTCCGCTGTTCAAAAGGCTGTTGATGCATGTCACAAGGATGGAGGGGGAGTAGTATATATTCCATTTGGAGAATATGTTCTTGCGTCTGTACATCTTTACAGTAACATTCATTTTATGTTTGAGCCTGGCGCAAAGCTTTTAGGCAGCTTAAATATTGATGATTTTGATGAAAGAGAAAGGGTTAATTATCCTTTGTATCAGGATGTTTCGCATTCATATTTTCGTAGAGCCATGTTTTGGGCAGAAAACTGCGAAAACATTTCTTTTTCCGGAAACGGCACAATAGATATGCGTGAGGTCTGGGAAAATAATCCCGTATGCGGAGCGCACGAATGGATAGACAGGCGTGCTGCAAAAATTATCTCGCTGAAAAACTGTAAATCAATATCAATCAAGGATTTAAAAATGTATAATGCGACTGATTTGGCTGTGTATATTGCAGGGTGTGAGGACGTAATAATCAGCTCGCTTACAATGAAGGTGAATATTGACGGTATAAGCCCCGATTGCTGTAAAAATGTAGTTATATCGGATTGTAATGTCATTGCAGGAGATGACGGAATTGTTCTTAAAAGCTCATATGCGCTTAATGAAAAAAGACACTGTGAAAATATTGTGATAAGTAACTGCATAGTATCTTCACGCATGTGTGCAATCAAAATAGGAACAGAAACAAACGGAGACTTTAAAAATATTGCAATTAATAACTGCTGTATTTATGATACCTGTTATACAGGTCTTGCACTTGAAATAGCGGACGGGGGAAATATAGACGGAGTTACTGTTTCTAATATTGCAATGAAAAATGTGGGGACCCCGTTTATTATTATGCTGACAGATAGAGCCAGAGGACCTGAGGGGACAAGGCTTGGCTCAATTAAAAATGTGGTGATAGATAATCTTATTGCAAACGGCCCATACGGATATATTGAGCCGATAAGATACACAAAAGCAATTCCCGATGAAGAGCTTTTTAACAAGCCTACTGTTATAACGTCGAGTGTAATAGGTCAGCCAAATTCAAAAATCGAAAATATTTCGCTTTCAAACGTATATATTACAGTCCCGGGCGGCGGCAAGGAGGAATACAAAGATATCGTAGTTCCACAAAAAGATAAGGTTACTCCATCGGCAGGCGCTTTTGGACCGGTACTTCCGGCGTACGGAATTTATTTTCGTCATATAAAAAATATTAAGTGCAGTAATGTGAATGTCTTTACTTTGATTGATGATGCACGTGATGCATTAAAATTTGAAGATGTAGAATAACTAAAATGTGCTGTGTCAAATTAGACACAGCACATTTTCAGTTATTCTCAGGAAACTTTTTACTGAATATTACACTTACGCACGTTCCTTTATCGGGGGTTGATTTTATAACCAGTCCGCATTTATCATTATAAGCAAGCCTTAATCGGAGATGAACATTGGTAAGACCAACTTTTTCGCTGTTGTGCGTTTTTATTATATTTACATTATCTTCATTAAATTTTTCTATCAATTTAGAAAGAGCTTCTTCATTCATACCGCAGCCGTCATCCTCTATATTAATAATTACATTATCATGTGAGGGAACAGAATAAATCTTCACATGCCCTATTTCATCAGGTGAAAATGCGTGCTTTAACGTGTTTTCAAGCACAGGCTGAAAAATCATTTTCAGACACTTGATGTTATAAAGCTCTTTATCAATATTCATATCAAGCTCAATCGGATTTTCCCTGCGTATATTTATGACATTAAAATATGAAATAGCATATTCAAGGTCATTTATCAGCGTTGAATGCGAGCTGTTATTTGAATAATACCTGAGCACTTTTGAAAATTCAGTGATAACCTTGACAATTTCATGTGCATTGTATTTAAAGGCAAGCCCCTGTATATGCGTCATTGTGTTATACAAAAAGTGCGGAGAAACCTGATTATACAGATAATAAATATGCGTTTCATTCTGAAGCATTTGCAAAGAATGAAGCTCGTTTAGCGATGTCATATTCTTTTCATTTAATACAATAAGCTCGTCAAGAAGCTGATTAAATATATCGGTAAGCTCTTTGATTTCATCGTTATATTTATAGCTTATATGTATATGGGAATAATTATCCGGCAATCTTGTGATAACATCCTTGATAGTCAGTATTCTCTTAACAAAAAATTTATTTATACAATAAATTAAAATAAGAGCTGCTGCAACTATTGTTAATATAGTTATAAAGATAACGGCCTTAAAAAATGAGGAGAATTGTGAAAAAATTTCCTTCTGCATAGAGATTTGGATATTCCAGCCTGTGTCAGAAATTTTACCGGTATAGCATAACCCCTTTCTCTTTGATTGGGAAGGCAACTTGCTATTATGCTTTTCCTCGTCAGATGAAAGAATTACTGTGTTATTTTTGTCTGTTATATTAAAATTAATCTGTTCATCATCGATGAAATGATAAATGTTATTATTGACTACATCTATAGTATAGATGCAAATCACATAGTTACCGCTGTTTGTAGTATTAAAATATGATACATCGACGGGATTTATGGGAATACAGCGTAGAAAATATGTATTACCGTCATCAAAAAAATAATGGGGAGCAAGCTTTTTAATATTCTCTTTTTCTTTTAAATTAAGTATATAATCATTGATTTCATAGTAAAAAGACTGTGAGAAGCTTGAGAGAAACGGCTTATGATTTTTTATCACAGAAAGGGAGAGAATATTTATATTTCTCGCACGGTAGTCATCCATCAGCGATTGCAATATATTAAGCTTTTTTATAATAACTTTATTTGTGTCCTCATACACAGACTGCTGTATATCTGAATGAACGGATAAAAGAAATGAAATTTCCTCAATTTCGTTATTCACTTTTTCTACTTGCGAAATGGTACTTTTTGAAATAGAGTTAAAAATTGACGATATTGTTTCATCATTGCTTTTTCTTAAAAAATCGTACAAGCACAGTTGAACAGACAGAAAAATTATCAGAACACATGAAACAATAAAAATTACCTGAGTTTTAAGATTTAATTTCTTAAACATTATTATTTCTCCTCGGTGTTTTGTTTTCGGTACTGCTTGGGAGAGAGCCCCGTTTCAGTTTTAAATATTTTACTGAAGTAATAGATATCTCTATAGCCTACTTTTTCAGCAATTTCTTCTATCGAATAAGGGGTTGTTGTAAGTAGATTTTTAGAACTTTCGATTCTGATTTTAGTAAGATATTCATTAAAACTTAGACTTGAGAATTTCTTGACGATGTAAAAGAAATTTCTTTTACTGATGAAAAAGTTTTCGCAGATAATATCAGCGGTAAGCTTTTTGTTGTAATTTTTTTCGATGTATGAATTTATATCGTTCCACATCGTGTCGGAATTTTCAAGCAAGGGATTGCATTCGGGAAGCATAGTATTAAGCTTATTTACCATCAATGAAATGTCAGCAGGATCAAGCGGCTTTAAAAGATAGTATGCAACGCCGAGGCTGACCGCTGCCTTTGCATATTCAAAATCATCATGCCCGGAAACTATAACAAAAAGAGGCTTGAAGTTTTTTTCATGACACTCTCTGATTATAGAAATGCCGGATACCTTGTAAAGCTCAATATCGATAAATACAAGGTCGGGCTTTTCTTCAAGAATTCTTTCCACAAGCCCTGTCGAGCTGCTTATTTTTGTTATTTTGTCAGTGTTAAGCTGCTGCCAGGGAATCATTGAATAAACTGCCTCTATAGCATATCTGTCATCATCAATTATAAATGCATGCAACAATACAATCACCGCCTTAAGAATTCTTCCTCTGTAATTATAACATAGATAATTTTTTTTGTAAGTATTATTCTTATTTTTTGCACGGTTTTATAAAAAAAATGCACGATTTCACATTTTATTCAAAAATCTGCAATGCTATAATCAAAGTGAGGTTTTATAAAGAGTATAAATTACTCTGAAAGGAGCAGAAAATTATGAAAAAAAGTATTTCGATAATTCTTACCGCATTAATATTAATGGGAAGTACAGCATCGCTGGCACAGGAAATCACCCCCAACTTTTCAATACTTGAAACAGATAAGGAGGGGCATGCTGTCTGGCGCTATCTTACGGAGGATTTTGAAAGCACTGACAGTACGCATTTTACCACAGACGGAAAATATCCTGCAAAAAATGCGGGAGATTATCAGAATACTGCGAATAATGCTGATTTGACAAAGGAAACAAGCGTGAGCCGGGTTTTCTCAACTGCAAAGCAATTTGTGGCGTCGCTTGTTACAGAGGCAGACGGTAACAAGGCTCTTAAAATTGCACCTGTTGCAAAGGGAGATATTACAGTTCAGGGCTGGAACGTACCTCTTTCAGCAAATGAGATGATGATAACAGAGTTTGATTTTAAGCTTACGCAGCTCCCCACAGAGCTTGCACAGATTAATGCAAAAAATACAAGCAACAATGCCAATAACAAAAATGCAAGCGGAAACAATCAGACTATCAGAATTGCGGGCATGAACGATATGGGCAGTGCAAGTGTAATCAGTATGTTTAACGGTACAGGTGAAACACTGAAGTTTGGAGAATCTGCCGGCAATTCGCAAGTGGTTGACAAGAATATATGGTATACAGTGAGGGAAGAAAGATATTATACAACTGATTATACAACAGAAGCGCCCGGAACATCTTCGGAATATATATACCGAAAAATTATGATTCTTGATAATGAAGGAAATGTATTAAAAGAATTTACCAAGAATGCAGAACTGACAAGCAATACACGTGACTATTTGTACCATGGAGCAAATTCTGTAGATTTTTACAAAAGTAATAAAATGAGACCGCATTTTATAACAGTTCCGGGTCTTACAGATGGCACTAACTTAATAAATGATAATCAGATTGAAATGCTTGTAGATAACTTTGAAGTGACAACCTACAAAATGTATATCGGAAACGCAGAGATTACGGAAAAATCAGTCAACGGAAAAGACCTTTCCATAGCAAGCAACAAAAAGAATGTCAGGCTGAATCCTGAATTTAAATTCGATTTTGACGTAGTGTTTGACGGCGTGGTAAAGGTTGAAAAAAATGGCGGCGAGGATATAAGTGATTGCTTTGAAGTGAAAACAAATTTCAACAGTGTTTCTCTGAAATGGAAAGGAAAAGAAGGTAAAGAGCTTTTGGATACGGGCGCTGAATATACCATTTCTTTTTTGAAGAAAGACACAGCCGATTCATATTGTGATGAAACAATTAGCTTTAAGACAGAAGAGATACATATGCTTGGTGATACCGAAATCACAGATGCTGTGCCGAGCGGGGAAAACAATGCAAAAACGGCAATAAAAATAAAAATAACCGATCCTGATGAATACCCTTCAATCCCGGTATCTGTAATGGCAATACTGTATGAGGGCGGTGTTATGAAGGGCTGCGATAAAAAAGATATGACGCTTATAAAGGGCGAGGCTGTCGAGGCGGAATTCGCCTTTAAGCTACCTGCCGGAGATAATTATAATATAGGTGTAATTATATTTAACCGTAATCCGCTGATACCGATTGGCTATGAAAACTATGGAATTGCAGGCACTGGAATGTTTTATTCATCACCTGACAGATGGAATGTGTCATATAATTTTCCGAATGATAAATTAACGCAGAATATGCCGGATGTGAATGCCGATACTGCAGCGGCGATGGATACTGTTCTAATGAAGCCCGTTTATAAGGGGCTGATTTATGGTAATGGCGGAGAAAATGATATTGCACTGCGTGCATATATTAATGATTGCGACGGAGAATATGATTTATCTGAAATGAGTCTTGTTTGTGAAATCGTTGATGAAGACGATAACGTTTATGCATCGGTGCAGAAGGATACGGTAAGCGAAAAAACAGATATTACCTTTTCTTCAAAGGACTTGCCGATGAATGGTGACTATTATCTTGAAGCATCTTTAAAAAAAAACAATTCCGGTGCTTTGGTACAAAAGCAGAGCTGGACAATCCGAAAAAGAGAAGAAAGCTACAGACCAAAGACTTATGTTGACGATGGTGGATATCTTGTAAGAGATGGAGAGCGAATTCTTCCGCTCAGCATAATATTCGTTGATACATATAAAGGGTCGGAATACGAAACAAAAATATTGACTGCCCCAGGTCTTGATACAAGGCATCAAAAGGGATATGGAACGTGGTATGACCTTGGTGTTACGGAAAACAGAAAAAATGCGATGAGGTTTTATGAAAATTCAGGAAAAAATCTTAATTTATCGGTAAATGAATTCAGAGTGGGTACAGATTACAATGAGGTTAAGAAGCATATAGCTGCTGACTCTGAAGAAGAAAGCCACAAGAAGCTTCGTGGATATCTTTCAAGAGTGGTTGATGTTTTCAAAGAACTGCCCAATCTTGAAATGTGGTATGTGGGTGACGAAATTGACCCGGTAAAATATGGGGAGGACATGCGCTGGACAAATGAAATTATCGCATCCCGTGATTTGGATCATCCTACATATACCGCTATTGACAAGCTTATCGAAAACAGACCCGGTATCCATGCCAAAACCGCAGATATTCTTGTACCGGATCCATATTGTGTTACGGGAAAACCCGACCAGGATTTGTCCGAGGTAACACGTTCTGTAGCATATCTGCGTGATACAAATCCCGGAAAACCGGTCGGTGTTATGCTTCAGGGCTTCTGGTTTGATAGAAAATACGGAAATGAAATGCGGGATTTAAGAGGACCCACACAGCAGGAATTCCGCAATATGGTATTTCAGGCTCTTGCTGAAGGTGTGTGCATGATTAACTGTTTTGCCTATGATGAAGATCAGAATGCTGTAAAAATACCAAAGGATTATGAAAGCCTTGAAGAATGGTGGAATGCTGTGCTAGCAGTGTACAATGAGGTTCAGGAGATTAAGCCTATTTTGCTTTCTGATGAAAAAAGGCCGTCTTACTCTGTGGTAAATGGAGGCACGTGGCTGAATCATACTACAAGAAGCTATGAAGGGAAATCGTATTTGCTTTTGGTAAACAATCAAAATTCGGCAAAAAGAGCAAGTATGAATCTTGGAAACGTAACTGAAATTACGGGAAAATACAGCGGAAAAGCCTATCGTGCAAGCAATGGTAAGTTTGATATAGAGCTTTCGGCTCTTGAAACGGAAATCTTTGAATACGAGCTTGGAAATTAAGGAAAGTAATATTAAGAGTAACAAACGGAGGTAATTATGAAAACTTTGCTAAAAGACAACTTAAAAATAGAAATTTTTGAAAGCAGAGATGCTATGGGACAAAAGGCAGGCAGTGATGCGGCAGAGTGCATTAAAAAGCTTCTTTCTGAAAAAGAAGAGGTTAATGTGATTTTTGCGGCAGCACCTTCGCAGAATGAAACTCTTGCAGCACTTATTAAAGCAGAGGGTATTGACTGGAAAAGAGTAAATGCATTCCATATGGATGAATACATAGGTCTTTCCCCTGATGCACCGCAAGGTTTTGGCAACTTTTTAAAGAATGCGATTTTTAGTAAACTTCCGTTTAAGAGTGTCAATTATATCTACAAAGAGGGTGAAAGTGCGGAGGAAACCTGCGTGCGTTATACAAAGCTTATCAAGGAAAACCCTATTGATATAGTATGCCTCGGTATAGGAGAAAACGGTCATATAGCATTCAACGATCCTTGGGTTGCTGATTTTAATGATAAAGAAGTAATTAAAAAGGTAGAGCTTGATGAGGTTTGCCGTCAGCAGCAGGTAAATGATGGTTGTTTCAGTAAACTTGATGATGTTCCCAAATACGCCCTTACCCTTACAGTGCCGACACTTTTTAACGCAGATTATCTTTTCTGCACAGTACCTGCATCTACAAAGGCAGATGCAGTATATAAGACAGTAAATAATGATATTAACGAGGATTTACCCGCAACAATTATGCGAAAGCATAACAATGCAATTATGTACTGTGACAAGGACAGCGGAAAATATTTGTTGGAAGAATAACAGAGGAGCAAAGATATGTTTAAATTAGGAATAATAACAGACGAAGTATCACAGGATTTTGAGGAAGCGTTAAAATTTTCAAAGGACAACGGCTTGAAATGTGTAGAACTTCGCTCCGCATGGGAAAAAAATCCGTTTGAATACACAGATGATGATTTTAAGAAAATCAGTGAATGTCTGAAAAAATATGATATGCCGCTTGTGTGCATCTCATCTCCATTTTTTAAATGCTCATACAATGATACACAGACAAGGAAAGAGCATATTGAGGGGCTTAAAAGATTAATTTCCTACAAGGATATTCTGGGATATGATAAAATCCGCTGCTTTGACTTTTTCAAGGAGGACGGAGTTACCCTTGATATGATAAAAGAGGCATTTGCAGAGCCGATAGAGCTTTGCAAGGAAAAAGGTATAACACTTGTAATAGAATCAGAGCCTTCTGCAAATTCGTCGGATTGTGAAAAAACCGCCCAAATGGTTAAATACATAAATTCGCCTGTTGTGCGTGCACTGTATGAGCCGGGAAACAATATCTACAGTGATACAGAGGAAATTCCGTTCCCTGACGGCTACGTGGCAGTAAAGGATGTTTTCTGCCATGTACATATTAAGGATGCAATAAAGGAAAACGGCAAAACAACAGGTGTCAGAATAGGTGATGGCGTTGTAGATTATGAAGGAATGATGAAAGAATTTATTTTATCAGGCTACAGCGGCGCTGTTGTGTTTGAACCTCATTATAAGCCGGGCGGAATGAGCGAGGAGTTGCTTAGAAATCCGCAGGGCAGTGCAATTTCAGCCTTTGGCGATATAGCAAGCAAGGAATGTATTGAATCACTTAATGAAATAATTAACAAAGTAAAAGGGGAGTAAAATCATGAAAAAACTTAACATTGCCCTTATAGGACAGGGAAGAAGTGGACGTGACATTCACGGAGAATATCTTTTAACAGACGAAGCCAAAAAGCTTTTCAATGTAGTAGCAGTTGTTGACTGGATGGAAGGTCGCAGAGAAAAGGCAAAAAAAGAGTTTTGTTGTGATGTCTACGAGGATTATAAAGAGCTTTATAAGAGAAATGATATTGACCTTGTATTAAATTCAACATTTTCTTACGAGCATTATCCAATTACAATGGACTTGCTTGAACATAAAATGAATGTGCTTGTTGAAAAACCCTTTTCAAAATATGCTATGGAATGTGAAAGAATGATTAATGCCGCTAAGGAAAACGGTGTAAAGCTTTTTGTTTTCCAACAGTCGCATTTTGCCCCTTATTATGAGAGAATCAAGGAAATAATAGCAAGCGGGAAGCTTGGAAAAGTCCATGAGATTGATTTTAGCTTCAGTGGCTTTTCACGCAGATGGGACTGGCAGTGTTCAAATCGTTTCTATGCAGGAAATCTTTTGAACACTTGTCCTCATCCTATGGAAATGGCACTTGATTTGCTTGACACGGACGATATGCCTACAGTAAATTCATGGCTTAAAATAACAAATTCCGCAGGCGATGCAGAGGATTATGTTAAGGTTATTCTTACATACCCCGACAGACCCCTTATACAGATAGATGCAAAGCCAATAGATGCATACAACGATTTTATGGTTAAGGTGCTTGCTGAGAAAGGCTCTTTGAAAGCAAGTGCTTTGGAAATCAACTGGAAATATCATGAAGATAAGCCTATGCCAAAACTCGTTCTTGAGGCGCTGTGTCAGGAGGACGGTGTGTCGCCTGCATACTGCTCAGAAACACTTGAGTGGAATGAGTTTAAGGAAACTCTTACAGGTACAGCGTTTGATGTGGGAACAAGAAAATATTATGAAAATATATATGACCACATGGTAAACGGCGGTGAGCTTGTAATTAAGCCTGAAAAAATTGCACAGCAGATTCGTGTTATGGAATTAATACACGCACAAAACCCATTGCCTACCATTTATTAAGGAGAGTTGTATAATGATAAAATTAGCGATTTTAGGTATCGATAACAGCCATGCATGGTGCTTTGCCGGAAAGCTTGCACCAATCGAGGGTGAAAAGATTTTTGATGATGTTGAGCTTATTGGGTTTTACGGAGATTACTCGACAGAGGACGGAAAAATTGCTGTACAAGAATTAAAAAAATGCTCTTCCTGCACACGATTTGCAGAGCATTACAATGATTTTCTTGATGAAGCAGATGCAATAATGGTAACATCACGTCACGGGAAATATCATCTTGAATATGCAAGAGAATACATTAAAAAAGGTATTCCTGTATGGATTGACAAGCCAATTACCTGCTCAACAGAAGAAGTTTGTGAAATGATTGAGCTTGCAAAAAAATACAACTGCCCTCTTACAGGCGGTTCAGGAATCCCGCATCTTGATAAAATGAAAACCCTTATTGAAAGAATTAAGCCTATAAGGGAAACAATTTACGGAGGGCATGTAACTGCCCCTGCAAATATGTCAAATCCTTACGGAAACTTCTGGTTTTATACCCAGCATCTTGTACAGATGATTACGTCGGTTTTCGGTAACGATATCAAGGCGGTAAAAGCAATAGAGAGAGAGAATGGTGTAAGCGCAATTTATCATTATGATAATTATGATGTTACTGCTCATTTTGGCACTGATTATACAGTGAATGTATATACAAAGCGTGATGCTACAGTGTATGAGCATATTGTTTTGGGAGATGAATTTTTCGTTCCTGAGTTAAAGTCCTTCTATAGTGTTATAAAGACGGGTAAATCTGATATGTCATATATTGACATTGCTACGCCTGTGTATGTTATAGAGGCAACAATAGAAGCTTTTACACAAAAAAAGGAAGTTAAGATTTCGGTTCCGTTTTAAAAGGACTATTCATTGGAGTTTTTTTATGAAAAGTTATGTGATAAAAAAAGTGCAGGACAGTATGGTTGAAAAAGAATGGGAAAATGCTGAAATTGCACCGCTTGATATAGAGCCGTGGAAGGAGTTCCCGTGTCCATATTTTACCTTTGTGCAGCTTTTATATAGTGATGAGGCAATATATGTGCACTTATCTTCAAGGGAAACCAATTTGAGAGCAGCACACACTGAAAGAAATAGCCAGGTGTGTGAGGACAGTTGTATGGAATTCTTTATTTCTCCCGATTCTAATGATGAAAGATATATGAATTTTGAAATAAATCCTATAGGAACACTTCTTTTACATGTTTGCAAGGATAGAGATAATTTTGAAATTCCGGAGGTGGATGAGAAAATCTTCAATATTAAAACCATCATAACAAGTGAAGGCTGGGAAATATATTACAAAATTCCTTTTTCATTTATAAATACTTATTTCAAAAAGATTTCAAAAAATATGAGAGGTAATTTTTATAAATGCGGAAGAAATACAATTATGCGGCACTATGCGTGCTGGAATAATATAGAACTGCAAGAGCCTGATTTTCATTGCCCACAATATTTTGGCAAATTATTTTTAAATTAAAAAGAGGTGTTTTTGTGGAAAACAGAGAGCTTTTAAAAAAAAGAATCGAACAGGATAAGGAAGAATTATTCAGCCTTTTGGGAAGCCTTATACAGATTAATTCAGAAAATTTTGTTACATACGGAAATGAAACACAATGTCCTGAATACATAAAAGACTACTGTACTGATTTAGGCTTAGAGGCGGAGGTCTATTCTCCGCTTGTAATTGAGGGCTTTAAAAATCATCCTGATTATTTTGACGGAAGAAATTTAGAAGAAAGAAAAAATTGCACAGCTATATTAAGGGGAAAAAATCACAGCCGCAAGCTTATGCTTGCGGCACATCATGATACAGTAAGAATAGGCGATGAAAAGAATTGGGATTTTCCGCCCTTGTGTGGAATTGTAAAGGACGGGAAAATTCTTGGAAGAGGGGCGTGTGATGATAAATATGGTATAGCAACGTCTCTTTTCCTGATGAAAAAAATAAAAGAGCTTGGAATAGAGCTTGATTATGATTTGATATTTAGTGCATATTGTGATGAAGAATACGGAGGAAGTCATGGGGCACTGGCTGCATGTCTTAAATATCCGTGCGATGACTATATTAATCTGGATTGCAAAAACTTTGATATATGGAATGCCGGTGTGGGCGGAGGAGAATTAAAATTTATTATTCGTTCAAATCAGGCAGAGGATAACTGTACTAAAGTGTTCGAGGGAACAAAAATCGTAGTTAAATATTTAGAAGATTTCAGAGAAAAAAGAAGAAATGAATTAAATGAAAATCCATATTTTAAAGGAACTATAGTTGCACGTAATGCGTGCCGCCTGATGAATTTTAACGCAGGTGGTAGCGGCAGTACAAGTATGGATACAAGCGAGGTTAAAATCACATATTACACAGATAAAGATGAGAAATATATAGAAAACGAGCTTTCAGTATTAAAGGCAAAAATAAACGTTGAATTTGAAAAAATCGGACTTAAAGAGATCATTATAAAAAAAGCAACTCGGTTTTTTCACTATGTTGAATGTCAAAAAGACAACCTGATTATAGAAAAAATGAAAAAAGCAGGCTATCAGAACGGAAGGACATTAGAGGCAAAAGGTGCTTGCTTATCTGATTATCCGATGTTCATTTTATATGGAAGCCCTCGTGCAATATGCTTTGGTATCGGAGCAGATTTTGACCGCCCCGGCGGTGCACATCAGGTAAATGAGTATGTTGATTGTGATGCACTTGTTGATTTTGCTAAAATCGTCGCAGACTTTTTGCTTGAGTATTAAATTTCGCAATAAATGTTTTATGGAGCAATAAATATGATTACAAAAATAAAAAATGGCAGACTGATTACGTCGTTGGGAATAGTTGAAAAAAATCTGTATATCAAAGGCGGAAAAATCCTTGATATAACAGATAAAGAACTTTTCTTTGATAAAGAAATAGATGCAGAGGGGGATTATGTTTCCCCCGGATTTATAGATATTCATGTGCACGGTGGAGCAGGGTTTGAGTTTGTTGACGGCACATTTGAAGCAATAAAGGAAGCTGCAAATATCCACGCAGGGCACGGGACAACAACAATTTATCCTACAATATCTGCATACGATAACGAAAAAACATCAAAGGCACTTGATGCACTGAAAAAATACAAGGATGATAAGGAAATCATTCCGCATATTTACGGTGCGCATCTTGAAGGACCGTATTTTTCGCCAAAGCAAAGCGGTGCGCAGGACCCAAAGTTTATCCGCACACCGCAAAGGGAAGAATATGAAAACCTTTTTAATGATTATGGTGATGTTATAGCACGCTGGAGCTATGCACCGGAGCTTAACGATGCAGATGAGTTTTTGCAGTTCCTAAATAAAAAAAATATTGTTGCATCAGCAGGGCATACCGATGCAGAATATACGGATATAATGAGAGCATATGAAAACGGAATGAAGCTGATTACACATCTTTATTCCTGCACATCAACTATTACAAGAAAAAGTGGTTTCCGTATTTTAGGCGTAATTGAAACGGCATATCTGTATGATGATATTGATGTTGAAACAATAGCTGACGGTTGTCATTTACCGCCTGAACTTTTAAAACTTATTTATAAGTTCAAGGGCAACGGGCATATGTGTTTAGTTACAGATGCAATCCGTCACGGCGGTATGACAAACATCGAGAATGAAACAAGCGAAAACGGAAATATGCCTTACATAATAGAAGACGGTGTGGCAAAGCTTGCTGACCGCAGTGCTTTTGCAGGAAGCATAGCAACAACAGATGTTTTAGTTAGAACTTGTGTTAAAAAGGCAGGTATACCGCTTGAATCAGCCGTTAAAATGATTACAGAAATCCCTGCACGCATAATGAAGCTCCAGACAAAAGGAAGGCTTGAAAAAGGTTATGATGCAGATATCGTAATATTTGATGAGGATATAAACGTTAAAAACGTATTAGTGGCAAAGGAGGTAAACCTATGAAAATGACATTTCGCTGGTACGGCGAGAGTGATAGTATCACCCTTGACCATATCAGACAAATTCCCTGTATGACAGGCGTAGTAACGGCTGTTTACAGCGTTCCCGTAGGACAGGTATGGGAACAGAGTGAAATTGATAAGATGAAAGCTATGGTAAATGCCAAAGGCCTGGAAATGGAAGTAATTGAGTCTGTACCCGTTCACGAGGATATAAAGCTTAAAAGAGGTAATTATCAGTTATACATAGATAACTACAAGGAAAATATACGCCGTCTTGCAAAGGCAGGTGTAAAGTGTATCTGCTACAACTTTATGCCCGTGTTTGACTGGACACGTTCCCGTCTTGACCAAGAGCTTCCCGACGGGTCAAATGCACTTGTATACTACAAGGAAGATGTTGATAAAATGGACCCCACAAAGATGACACTTCCCGGTTGGGATGCATCATACACACCTGACGAAATGGCAGGTCTTATCGAAAAATATAAGGAAATCGGTGAAGAGGGCTTATGGGCAAACCTTGAATACTTTATCAAGGAGATTATGCCCGTAGCAGTAGAATGTGACGTTAATATGGCAATACATCCCGATGACCCGCCGTGGAGTATTTTCGGTATTCCGAGAATTATCACAAATGAGAAGAATATAGACAGATTCCTTTCTCTTTATGATGATGTACATCACGGACTCACCCTTTGCAGCGGGTCTTTAGGTTGTGCAACATTTAATGATTACACAGCAATGGTAAGAAAATATGGAGCAATGGGAAGAATACACTTTGCACACGTAAGAAATATAAAGATACTTCCCGACGGCTCATTTGAAGAAAGCGGGCATCTTAGTGAGTGCGGCTCTCTTGATGTAGTAGAAATACTTAAAGCATATCACGATTGTGGATTTAAGGGATATCTTCGCCCTGACCACGGAAGAATGATATGGGGAGAAACAGGAAAGCCCGGCTACGGCTTGTATGACAGAGCACTGGGTGCGATGTACATGGCAGGTATATGGGAGACATTGGAGAAGATATGATTTTCATCTAAGGGGTACATATTATGAGTGATAATAAGTTATTTCATGGATTTAAGTGTGAAGAATTTGAATTTGAGAATACAACGGGAATTGTTGTAAGCCCTGATTCAAATACAAACAATAGGATTGTCTTTAAAACTGAATATTGGGATGCGTTTCCTGAGCTTGAGATAGAGCTTTTGAAACGAGGGTTTCATCTTGTTCATGTTAAGAATGAAACAAGATTGGCAAATAGAAGCAACTGTGACCTGAAAGCAAGATTTATACAGTATGTATCAGAAAAATACAAACTTAATTGTAAATGTGTTTTAGTTGGCATGAGTTGTGGCGGAGCACAGGCAATTAATTTTGCAGCATTTTATCCTGAATTAGTATCATGCCTGGTTATAGATGCACCTGTTGTTAATTTCTTGGATTTTCCGGGAAAATATAACAAATATGAAAGCATATGGGAGAAAGAATTTACAAAGGCTTATCCAAACGTAAAAAGGTCAGATATATTCACATTAAAAGAAAATCCGATAAATAATGTTCCAAAACTTATAGAAAATAGATTCCCGATAATTATGCTTTACGGTACGGAAGATATGACAGTAGATTATTTTTCAAATGGTAAGCTTCTTGAGGACGCTTATTCAGAAAATATGGAAATTATTACGATTATACCCCGAAATTACCAAGGTCATCATCCTCATGGATTGCTCGACAAGTCAGACGAGTTAGCAGAATTGGTTATGACAAAGCTATAAAATTTGAAAGGACAAACATTATGAAACTACCATTTGAAATAGATTTAACAGGAAAAGTATGTGTTGTAACAGGTGCAGGTGGCGTGCTTTGCTCAATGTTTGCCCAAGCACTTGCAAAAACAGGTGCAAAGGTAGCACTTTTAGACCTTAACGAAGACGCTGCAAAAAGCTATGCCGACAAAATAGTGAAAGACGGTGGTATAGCAAAGGGATATGCGTGTAATGTGCTTGACAAAGAAAGCATAGAAAAAGCACACGATGAAATCGTAAAGGATTTTGGTACTTGCGATATTCTTATCAACGGTGCAGGCGGAAACAATCCAAAAGCGACCACAGATAACGAATACTTTACACCCGAAGCAATGGGAAACATAAAAACATTCTTCGACCTTGACAAATCAGGAGTTGAATTTGTATTCAATCTTAACTTCCTCGGAACTCTTTTACCCACACAGGTATTTGCAAAGGATATGCTTGAAAAGGATGATACGAGCATTATAAATATTTCAAGTATGAATGCATACACCCCTCTTACAAAAATACCTGCATACTCTGGTGCAAAGGCAGCAATATCAAACTTTACACAGTGGCTTGCAGTTCATTTTTCAAAAACAAACATCCGTTGCAACGCAATAGCACCGGGATTCTTTGTGACAAAGCAGAATGAGAAGCTGCTCTTTAACGAGGACGGCTCGCCAACACTCCGAACAGGCAAAATTCTTGGTGCAACACCGATGGACAGATTTGGGAAAGCAGAGGAGCTGATAGGAACGCTTTTATTCCTTGTACATAAGGATGCATCAAGCTTTGTCAACGGTGTTGTAATCCCCGTTGACGGTGGATTCAGTGCGTACAGCGGTGTGTAACAATCATAGAAATAATATTAAAAGGAGTTTCAAAAGATGAAGAACAGTGTTTTTTATGCATTGATGACAGCAGTACTGTTTGTTACATTAGAGCCTGTAAGTAAGCTCATTGCCGCAGATATAAATCCGTATGCAATTACATTCTGGAGATTTCTTGTAGGCTCCCTCATATTGATGCCGTTTGCTTTACGGAAAATAAAAAAAGATAAGATAAAAATCACGGGAAAAGATTTGGGGATAATGCTCCTTTTGGGAACACTTTGCATTTGTATCAGCATGGTGTCGCTTCAGCTTGCAGTTAAAATTGCAGATGCCCCGTCACTGATTGCAATAATCTTTTCATCTAATTCTATATTTACAATTTTATTTGCAATTCTTATCCTTAAAGAAAAGGTAACACCTAACAAGCTTGCGGCACTTGTTTTTGGAATTGTAGGTGTTTTGTTCTGCGTGGATTTTAGTGCAGGAACAAATCTTTCAAGTGTTGTTCTTGCTGTCCTTGCTGCACTCAGCTTTAGTCTGTACACAGTTTTAGGTAAAAAATATATTGTGAAATTAGGCGGAGTTATACAGGCGGCAACAGCTTTCTTTTTGGGAAGTATAGTCCTTGTTCTTATTCTTTTAATAGGCAAAATAGATATATCATTGAGTCTTAATATGAAAAATCTTGCAATAATGGGTTATCTGGGATTCTTTGTTACGGGAATAGGATATGTGTGCTATTTTAAAGCACTTGAAAAAGGCGGTGCTATTATGGGGTCGCTTGCATTTTTTATAAAGCCGATTTTAACACCCTTTGCAACATATTTTATTAACGGAATTGTACCTGAAATAAAAACATTTGTTGCTGTATTATGTATTGTAGCGGCATCGTATTTCGCCATAATGCCAAAAAAACTTAGATAAAACATACAAGGAGAAAATCCCATGAAAAATAACACACATTACACCCCTACAGAAACAGGATATTCTATAAGTGGAAGTACTGAAATTTTCAACAGAACGCTTTATGGTTCTCATAAAAATGATGATAAGACTGAACGTTTTTTTACATTTGCTGGTGACACTCCTCTGTTTATGGGAGCATTAACTGATTGGACAAAGGAATTGTACGGATTATATGCAAAGTGTGGAGTTCTTAGTAGCGGACTTGCTATTACTCCAGGACAACGCACTCGTTTTTACTATTCAGAAGACATTGACCAAACCTCTCGTTGGTTCCATAATTCGGAGGACGTTCTTGCAGAATTCAAAAATGGATGGATGGAGTATGAGCTTTCTCAGATTTCTTCTTGGTTCCCCGATGTCAGAGTTAATGTTGAAGTATATCCGTTAATGCCTGATGACGGGTATCTGGTTCATTATAAAATTACTACAGACCAAAGAGTTTTCTTTGTTGCAGGTTTTGGCGGCATAACCGAGCCTATGGCAAGATTTGAATATAAAGATGAGCCTAAACGTAATTTTACGGCAAGTGATTGTATAGGCAACAGTATTGAAACAGGCAAAAATCGTGCTTGTGTAACGCATAATGACGGCAGGACCATGCACATTGCTACAAGCTTTCCGGCTGATTTTAGCATCGGCTCGGCAAAGGCAATGGCAAAGCCTTATCCAAGCACGTTTTTAGGTGATGTTCCTGAAAATGAAGATGATAGTGTTGTTAAAATTTCATCCGTAATTGAGCCGGGTAAAGTCCTTGATGGATATATTATAGCTCTTTATAACAGTGATGAAGAAACCTTGAATAAATGGCTCGAAATGAAAAACCCCGTAGACTATATAAAACAGCAGATATATGCAAAATTTGCTTGTATAGATGTTACAACTCCTGAGAAAACTCTCGATTTAACAGTGCCACCAACCGTTATAGCACTTGATTCATCATGGCATAAGGATTCATTCCACCATGGTGCATTTGCATATCACGCACCGTTTTTGGGGTGGAGAAATTGGTATGCTCCAACTGCTTTAGGCTGGAGAGAAAGAGTTGAAACAACCATTAAAATGCATTTGGGAACTATTACAAAAGGGGAGATAAGTGAAGAAAAAGTATGGTATGATGATACTCCAATTCCCGATGGTGAAAACAAGTTTGACAGAAGATTTCATAATCTTGAAAACACAGTCGGAAGACTTGCGGCATCCTTTAATCAGAAAACCTTTGAGCCTGAATATGGGCCGTATAATATGCAGGAATGTGCTTTAGATATGATACTTTATTATATTGAATGGTCCGGCAATCTTGAATTAGCACAGAAGTACTATGATGACCTTTGCTCTATGGCAGAATGGGAAAGAAGAATATTTGATCCCGATGATGATGGCTTATATCAAAACATTCTAAATACATGGATTTCTGATGGCCATAATTATAATGGTGCAGGCTGTGCTCAGTCAAGTGCATATAATTACAGAGCCAACCTTGTTTTGTCCAAAATTGCAAAGAGAATTGGCCGTAATGGTGAGGCATTTGCACAACGTGCAGAAAAAATAAAGAAAGCATTAAATGAAAAGTTGTGGATTGCTAATGTTGGTGTTATTGCTGAATCTCTCGACACGGTAGGAAATTGCTTGATACACCCTTCTGTGGAGCTTGCAACTGTATATCATGTGATAGATTCTGATATGATTGATGATTTTAAGGCATACAGAACCCTCAGATATACTGAAAATCACATTAAAAATATTATAACTCCCGGCTCAAATGCAAGATTATGCTTTTCTTCAAACTGGTTGCCAAAGCAATATTCTAATTGCGGAATTTTTCCTGCTGAAAATGCTCATCTGGCTCTTGCATATTATAAGCTTGGACTTAAGAATGAAGGAAAAAAACTGCTTGATGGTATAGCTGATTGTTATTTTATGGGGAAAAATCCGGGAATGGCACCACATGTTCAGTCTGCAAGATGTACTTCAGACCTTGGTGATTTAGATTTTACTGATGTGTCAAGCACGTATCTCAGGCTTATAGTGGAAGGTTTGTTTGGAATAAGAATAAATCATCTGGACGGTTATGTTCATATTTGTCCGGGATTTCCTGATGAATGGGAAAATGCAAGCTTAACACTCGCAGATATTGCTTTAAGCTACATAAGAAAAGGTAATCAGGAAATCTTTAACATTCATTGTGAAAGGGAAGAAATAAAGAAAATAAGAATCCCTATGCGCAGTGCTGAAATTGAAGCTGTTTTACTTGATGGAGAGCCAATTTCTTATGACGTTACAGCTGCTCCAAACAATAGCTTTATTATAGTTGAAACAGAAAAAACAGGCAGATTTCAGCTTCGTGTAATGCATAGTAATAGTCCTCTTCCGAAAGTTGAATTTTCTGATAAGGTTTTAAGCGGAAATAAGATAACTTTTGAAATTAAGAATGGTAAAATTGAAGAAGTGATTGATGTTTCACAGGCACTTGAAAATATTACTATAGTCGGAAATTGTGTTTATGCAGCGGCAAAAGAAATCACAGGGAAACATAGCCTGTTTCTTCTTGTTTCATCAGGTGAATATAAAGCATGGCTTGCAGCAGACTATGAGATTTCAAAAGAAAAAAATGCGGAGGAAATAATTGTAAGCAGAACGTTTGAAACTGTTGATATCAGTAAATTTTTTAATTGTGATATGACGAAAGTACATGAACAAGCTTACATACATCCAAGACCAGAAGGCTTTTCTATGAGCTTGTTCCAGAATGGTCGCTACTCACACAACTGGAATCAGCGTGGACGAGGTGTGGTTTATGTTGATGATAAGCTGTTAAGAACATCAGGTGGTTTGGTAAAATCTCCTTCAGGTATACCATTTTTAACCCCTGTTAAAGACAAAAACTTAGCCTGTGTTTCTATTTGGGACACATTTCCTACTGAAATTACCATTCCGCTTAACGGAAATGGTCAGGAGGTTGCAGTTTTATTTGTGGCAAGCACCTGTTGTATGCACTCTCATGTGGAAAATGCCCGCATAACTGTTAACTACAATGATGGTACATCAACACATACAAAGCTTGTTTATCCGATTAATATTGACGACTGGCTTACTTCTGCGTTGACCACAGAAGGTGAAATATTCTATTTTAGTAACTATAACCATGCTACGGTGCAAAAAATCAGAATAGACCCAGATAAAGAATTGGCAGGCATAAAAATAGAAGCTATTGCAAATGAAGTAATTTTGGGAGTTATGGGAGTAAGCATAAGCAGATAGTAGACAACAGTAAATAGTTTGGAGTGAGAATATGAAAGCTAAATTTGCCATAATAGGCTGCGGAAGAGTGTCGTGGAATCATCTGGATGCTTTGAAAAAAGCACCTAATGCACAGCTTGTTGCAGTGTGCGACATAGATGAGCAAAAGGCAAAGACAGCAGCGTTTGAAAACGGACTTAGTAAATGGTATACGGATTTGGACGAAATGATAGTGGCGGAAAAACCCGATGTGTGCTGTGTTTTAACGCCCAGTGGAATGCACGCAGAGGTTGCAATCCGTGTTGCAAATCACGGGGTAAATGTTCTTTGTGAAAAACCTATGGAGATTTCAAGAGAAAAAATGGACTCCATAATAGATGCATGCAGAGAAAACGGAGTAAAGCTCGGCTGTATTTTCCAACGCCGTACCTTTGATGCAGCGATAGCAGTAAGAGAAGAAATTAAAAAGGGCAGCTTTGGTAAGCTTACTATAGGAAGTGCCAATCTGCGTTATTACCGTGACCAGGAATATTACGACAGCGGAGAATGGCGTGGTACATGGGAGCTTGACGGAGGTGGTGCACTTATGAATCAAGGCGTGCACGGCGTGGATATGCTCTCCTGGATGATGGGCGGAGTCGAAAGCGTGTATGCAAAGTGCGACAAGCTGTGCTGGGATATAGATGTTGAGGATACGGCGGTTGTTGTTGTGAAGTTTAAAAACGGTGCAGTAGGAACAATCGAATGCTGTACAACGGCATATCCCGGTCTTGATACAATTTTCCATGTAAGCGGCTCTGAAGGAAATGTAATATTCGGAGACAGCGGAATTTATCAGTGGCAGTTTAAGGATGAAAGCCTTATTCAGCCTGAAACATCTGGGAATATGGGCGGAATAAATTGCCAGTATAAAGGCGGAAATATCGGTCATATTCTTCAGATTGAGGATATGGCAAATGCAGTTTTAGAGGACAGAGACCCGATGATAACAGGCGAAGATGCCCGTGCAAGTGTAAATATAATTTTGGCGATATATGAATCGGCTAAAACAGGTAAAGAAATATATTTAAACTAAATCATAACAAACGCTAATGAAAGGAAATAATAAAATCAGCATTTTTTTGTTTGTATTTTATTATACTTAAAAAATGAAATTGACAGATATTGATCCGAATTTCAAGTCGTGCTCAGTGAACGGGGAAGCATTTGAACTTATTGCTGCAAAAAGTGTAGGTTTAGAAGGCTTTCCGTGGGAGAGCACAAACAAAAAATCGTTTTGCAGACTTCCCGAAAATATACTAAGTGAAGTCAGTGAGCCGTTACAGCTGATTAGTACATATACAGCAGGCGGAGTTCTTCGTTTTTGTACAGACAGCAGTGCAGTACTTCTTAAAGGTCGCTTTCACCCATTTGATATTATGCATCAGATGCCACTGACAGGAATGGCGGGCTTTGATATAAATATAAGGGAAAATGGCGCTGACCGGTTTTTGGTGAATGTGAGACCGGAAATATCCGACATTATTCAAGGAAAGTGGAATTTTCAGCTATCCTGTCCGCTTGAGAATGGAATGAATGAGTACAGGGTATATCTTCCGCTATATGTTGGGTTGGAGAGCCTTCAAGTAGGATTTATAAAAGGAACTAAAATAGAAAAAGCTCCGCCGCATAAGATAGAAAAGCCAATTTTGTATTATGGCTCATCCATTACGCAGGGAGGCTGTGCATCTCGTCCGTCAATGAGCTATACATCACTTCTTTCAAGTTGGGTGGATGCAGAACAAATTAATCTTGGTTTTGCCGGAAATGCAAAAGGTGAGAAAATTGTGGCACAGACTATTGCGGAGCTTGAGCTATCGTGCTTTGTAATGGATTATGACCACAATGCCCCTACAATAGAGCATCTCAGAGAAACACACGAGACTTTCTTTAGGATTATAAGGGAGAAAAAACCTGATCTTCCTGTAATTTTAATCAGCAGACCCTTTACTAAAACGCCAATACTCAAAGAGTGTCAGCAACGAAGAGATATTATAATGCAGACATATCTGAATGCTAAAGAAAATGGCGATGAAAATGTTTATTTTATAGACGGAATGCACTTCTTTAAGGATATAGGCTATGAATTGGTGACAGTTGACCGCTGTCACCCTACGGATTTTGGATTTTATCTTATGGCAAAGAGTATTTACCCTGCTATGAGAATGGCTTTAAATCATCAAAATAACGTTTATCTATAATATGAAAAGTAATTATATTTTAAAGGTGGCAAATATTGGTGAAAAAAAGGAAATAAAATAAAAACATTTCTATTTATGAATGTTGGATGTATACTGCTTGCAATGGGAGTTTATTTTTTCAAGATTCCCAATGGGTTTACAACCGGTGGAGTGTCTGGTATAAGTACAATTCTCGCACAGATAACTTCCATTTCAGCAGGTGTATGGATATGGGGCTTAAACTTTGGCCTGGTGGTTTTAGGCTTTGTGTTTTTAGGAAAGCAAAACGGTTTAAAAACAGTTTATTGCAGTATGTTTTATTCCGCTGTTACTTATTTCCTTGAAGTATTAATACCTATAAAAAGTCCGCTTACTGACCAACCGTTTCTTGAGCTTGTGTATGCAATGCTTTTAACATCAATCGGTGCAGCAATAATATTTAACTGCGATGCTTCATCAGGCGGAACGGACATTGCGGCACTTATACTTAAAAAATATACAAGCGTTGATGTCGGGAAGGCTCTCCTTATCGTTGATTTCATTGTTGCAGCAGGAGCATTTGTTGTTTTAATGTAAAAACAGGTTTATTCTCTCTTTTAGGACTATTTGCAAAAGCCTTCATTGTTGACGGATTTATAGAAAACCTCAACACATGCAAATATTTTGTGGTAATCACATCTAAAAGGAAAGAAATATCTGAGTTTATTATAAAAACGCTTCATCATGGAGCAACAGTTACCTCTGCAACAGGCGAGTTTTCTGGTGAGGAAAAGACTATGATACATACTGTTTGCAAGAGATTTGAGGCTATAAAACTTAGAAATAGAATAAAAGAAATAGACCCACACGCTTTTATCATTATAACAACAAGCAGCGAAATAATAGGTCGTGGTTTCAGAAGTGTGTAATGGTGGATGGTGCTATATGCTGACAAAATATAGACATAAAGTCTGCTATGTCCCTAAAAAATAGGGAATAGCAGGCTTTATAAAATTTTCAATATAGTGTAGTAAGTTCAAAACCATCTATTAAGATATAGATGGTTTTGTACTTTTGCAATAGAAATTATATATTTGCCAACTATCTTAAAATAAAGTATAATTATAATAATAACAAATGTGTGTCAGGGGGGGAATAAATGACTATTCAACAATGTAAATATGTTATGAAAATTGCAAAAATGGGTTCGTTCAGTGAAGCAGCAAAACAGCTTTTTATTGCCCAATCCTCTCTTTCAATAAGTATAAAGCAATTAGAACAGGAGCTTGGAATACAGATTTTTGAACGTTCAACTAATGGAGTTTATCTTACTAACGAGGGAGAAGAATTTGTAAGTTATGCTACCAGAGTTTGTGAAAGTGATAATTTCATTACCGACAGATATTCCAATAGAAATATTCAGAAAAGATTATATATTGCAACTCAGCATTATGACTTTATTGCAGATATTTTCGGTAATTTCTTGAAAAAGTTTGACTCTGAAAGGTACCGTTTTTCAATAAGGGAGATTGAAACGTACAATGTGATACGTGATGTGGAAACAGGGAATTGTGATATCGGTATAATTGCTATTAAAGATGGCGATTACGATGTAATGAAGCGATATCTGGGAAACAAGAAACTAACATTTGAAAAACTCTTGATTGCATCTCCACATGTTTTCCTCAGAAAAGAGCATCCTTTAGCAACTTCAAACAGACTTACAAATAGCGATTTGAAAAATTATCCTTATGTTTCATACGAACAAGGTGAGCATAATTCCTCTTTTTTTACTGAGGAGCTGAAGGATACATCGTATGCGGATAAGCATATAGAAATAAGCGACAGGGCTACACTAATGAATGTTCTTATGCTCACAAATGCTTATACAATAGGAACCGGAATTATGCCCTCTGCACTTAATAAGGGAGATATTGTCAGTGTCCCCTTTGAAAGTAAAGAATCATATATTATAGGCTATCTTTTGAATGATGAAAGAAAAATTTCAGAAGTAACTCAAGCTTTTATCAACCAACTCGAAAATACAATAATAAGAAAGGAATTGACACAATGAAAGCACTTGTAAAAAAATATCCCGAAAGAGGGTTATGGTTTGAAGATGTACCGGAGCCATTGACGGGTAGTAATGATGTGAAGATTAAAATACATAAAACGGCAATATGCGGAACTGATTTACATATTTATAATTGGGATGAATGGTCGCAAAAAACTATACAAACTCCCCGTGTTATAGGTCATGAGTATGTGGGTGAAATTGTTGAGATTGGAGAAAATGTTTTGAACTGGAAAATAGGGGATATAGTTTCAGGCGAAGGACATATTGTTTGTGGAAAGTGCAGAAACTGTCTTGCAGGAAACGGACACCTTTGTAAAGAAACTGTAGGTGTTGGGGTAAACCGTGATGGCGCTTTTGCCGAGTTTCTTGTTATACCTCAGGAAAATGTAAGAAGATGTGAGAAAGATATTCCCGAAGAAATGTACGCAATATTTGACCCGTTTGGTAACGCAGTACATACAGCTCTTTCATTTGACCTTACAGGGGAGGATGTGCTTATTACAGGGGCAGGTCCTATTGGTATTATGGCAGCAGCCGTTTGTAAGCATGTAGGTGCAAGACGTGTTGTTATAACCGATATAAATGACGAAAGGCTTGAGCTTGCTAAAAAGCTCGGCATTCAGTATACAGTGAATACTGCGAAAGAAGATTTGTCAGAGATAATGGAAAAGCTTTCAATTAAAGAAGGCTTTGATGTAGGCCTTGAAATGTCGGGCAGTGAAATTGCACTTAATACAATGATAGACCATATGATTCACGGCGGTAAGATTGCACTTCTCGGTCTTTTAAATAGTGACAGTAAAGTGGATTGGTCAAAAATAATCTTTAATGGGTTGATTATAAAAGGTATCTATGGCAGAGAAATGCACGAAACCTGGTATAAGATGTCAGCTATGCTTCAGGGCGGTCTTGATATTTCAAATATAATTACACATCGTATGGATATAAGAGATTATGAAAAGGGCTTCGAAGCTATGAACAGTGGAAAAAGTGGCAAGGTCATTCTTGACTGGACATCATTAAATTAAGGAAAGGTGAAAATAATGAAAACTGCACTTAAATATTTTAAAGAAACGTGTGAAAATATTGAAAAAGATGGTCTTACAAAAAATGAAAAGGTTATAACATCACCGCAGGGTGCTAAGGTAAGTCTTAACGATGGCAGAGAAGTTATAAATATGTGTGCAAATAACTATCTCGGACTTGCAAATAATAAAGAAGTTATTGCAGCCGTAAAAGAAAGCTACAGTACATATGGATACGGACTTTCATCTGTACGTTTCATCTGCGGAACACAGAAGCTCCACAAAGATTTGGAGGAAAAGCTCAGCAAATTCCTTGGAACAGAGGATACAATTCTTTATTCCTCCTGCTTTGATGCAAACGGCGGACTTTTTGAAACTCTTCTTACAGAAGAGGATGCCGTTATAAGTGATGAGCTTAATCATGCAAGCATTATTGACGGTATCAGACTTTGTAAGGCGAAAAGATTCCGTTACAAGAATAACAATATGGAAGATTTACGCAGTAAGCTTGAAGAAACAAAAGACTGCCGTATTAAACTCATTGCAACTGATGGTGTATTCTCTATGGATGGAATCGTTGCTGACCTTAAGAGCATTTGCGACCTTGCCGATGAATATGACGCACTTGTTATGGTAGACGACAGTCATGCAGCAGGCTTTATGGGTGCAACGGGAAGAGGAACTGCAGAACACTGTGGCGTCAGTGGTAGAGTTGATATTATAACAGGCACATTTGGAAAAGCTCTTGGCGGAGCGTCAGGCGGTTTTACGTCGGGAAGAAAAGAAGTTATAGACCTTCTCCGTCAGCGCTCAAGACCATACCTTTTCTCAAATACACTTGCACCTGCTGTTGCCGCAGGCTCATTAAAGGTACTTGAGATTATAGAAAACGACCTTTCAATGCGTGAAAAGCTGTTTTCAAATACAAAGCTCTTTGCACAAAAGATTAAAGAAATCGGTCTTGATGTTATGGATGGAGGTACACCGATTATTCCTGTAATGCTTTATGATGAACATAAAGCTGTAGAAATGGCAAAGCGTATGATGGATAAAGGTGTATATGTAGTTGCCTTTTCTTACCCTGTTGTACCAAAGGGTAAGGCAAGAATCAGAACTCAGCTTTCAGCGGCACTCAGAGAAGCAGATATTCTTTATATCGTTGATTGCTTTAAGCATGTAAAAGAAGAAATGGGACTTTAATATAAAGGGTGCAGTTTATAATAATTGCACCCTTTAGCTTTTCCTTTAATACACTAAAGAGGGGTGAAGATATGAACGAGTTTATAATGACAGCTATGGAGATAATAGGAACAATAGCCTTTTCAGTTTCTGGTGCATTGATTGGTGTAAGCTGTGGCCTTGATATTTTTGGTGTTGTTTTTCTTGGTGTGATAACATCTGTCGGTGGGGGGATGTTAAGAGATGTTATGATCGGAAATATTCCTCCGCTAATTTTTTCGAATACTTATATTTTTATCCTTGCCGCAATAACGGCAATAATTGTTTTTATTGTTGCTTATATCAACAGGCAGCATTTTCAGACGCTAAAAGAGAAAATTGAAAAAATCAATAACATATTTGATGCGATTGGCTTATCTGCCTTTACTGTAACCGGAACAGAAATTGCCTGTGCAGCCGGGTTTTCAGACAAAATTTTGTTAGTTGTTCTTATGGGAATGACAACTGGTGTAGGCGGAGGAATTTTTCGGGATATCTTAGTTTCAAAAACTCCATATGTACTAAAAAAACATATATATGCTCTTGCATCCATTATTGGAAGTACAATCTACTACTGTATAAGAATTACTACAGAAGAGAAAGCTATCGGTACAGTCTTTGCAATGCTGACAGTTTTTATTATACGAATCCTTGCTACAAAGTATCGTTGGAAATTGCCTAAGATTAACTTGGAAGAGCAAAGGAATTTATAAGCGTCTATCTATAAAGAAGTCATTGATGATAAACTTTGAAACTTCAATCACATATTATACCCATGATATGCTATATAAGCATATTCCGACTTAATCGGTTCATAGAAAAAGATAGGGGGTATAGTATGAAATCTAAAAAAGAAAAGTACACACAAAGGGAGTAAGCCAAGATATGTGATTACTCCCTTTGGCTTTTATGGAGAGTATCTGTTAAATGCAGATGCTCTTATTTTTAGGCTCTATAATATCTATTGGGGTAACCAATCAATAGAGCTTTACAAAAAAGAATAAAAAAATAGTAGAGCATATTGAAAATTTCTTGTAAAATGGAATTGTCGAGAAACCATGTACAAGGAGAAATCAATATGCTCTATTC
>JAZRLV010000039.1:0-1787 GCA_045646985.1 Clostridia bacterium
GCTGTCATCGATGATAGCAGGTGTGTTACCAGCACCAACGCCGAGAGCCGGCTTACCGCTTGAGTAAGCAGCCTTAACCATACCGGGGCCGCCTGTTGCAAGGATAATATCTGCTTCCTTCATAACTGTGTTTGTCATTTCGAGTGAGGGAACATCGATCCAGTCGATGATTCCTTCGGGAGCACCTGCTGCAACTGCTGCTTCAAGAACAAGCTTTGCTGCTGCAATTGTACAGCCCTTTGCTCTGGGATGAGGAGAAATGATAATTGCATTACGTGTCTTAAGAGCAAGCAAGCACTTGAAGATTGCTGTTGATGTTGGGTTTGTTGTCGGGATAACCGCTGCTACAACACCGATAGGCTCTGCTACCTTCTTGATACCGAAAGCCTTGTCTTCTTCAATGATGCCGCAAGTCTTTGTTTCCTTGTATGCATTGTAAATATATTCTGAAGCATAGTTATTTTTTATAACCTTATCTTCAACAATACCCATTCCTGTTTCTGCTACTGCCATTTTAGCAAGTGAGATTCTTGCCTTAGTTGCTGCAGAAGCTGCTGCAAGGAAAATTTTGTCAACCTGCTCCTGAGTGTAGGTAGCGAACTTCTTCTGTGCTTCTCTTGTTTTAGCGATAGCTTCCTGAAGCGTTTCAACGCTATCTACAATTGCGTAATTTTTAGTTTCCATTTGTATCCTCCTAAAAAATTATTTACTTAAACTTATTTAATCTGATTATTCAAATACGCTAATGAAAGCGCCAGATTTTCATTTTCAAGAACTACCCCATCGGGTACATTCAACTTACAAGGAGCAAAATTCAGAATTGCCACAATTCCGCATTTCACCATTTTGTCACATACAGCCTGAGCTGATCCTGCTCCGACTGTGATGATACCGAGCTGGATGTTGTTATCTTTGCAAAAATCTTCAAACTCATTTATAGGCTTAACTTTAATTTTTCCGGTTATGCTTATTTCCTTATCGTTGCTATCAAAAGCTGCTGCAATTTTAATACCGAATTTTTCAAATTCATCGTAATCAAGAAGTGCCTTGCCGAGCTTTCCTGCACCCACTAAAACTGCAAGTGCGTAGTTGTTGCAACCAAGACTGTTTTCAAGATTTTCAATAAGTTCTGATGTAAGATAACCAAGCTTCGGCTTTCCTGCACCGCTGATTGATGCAAGGTCCTTTCTGACCTGAACTTCGCCAAGCGAGAGCTTTCGTGCTATGGTTGTTGCCGATATATGTTCATATCGTTCTTCCGGCAAGTCCCTGAGCAAATCAAGATACATCGGTATTCTTCCGAGTGTTGCTTTTGAAACACCGTTTTTACACATAAGAAACCTCCCTCGTCAAACTTCGTTAATAGTTTAACAACATAATCGTTTTTTGGGAATTCTTAAAATATATAATCAGTATTATCATTATCGATAACACCTTTATCGAATAGCAAAAACAAAACCCGACCTCAATTAAGAGATCGGGTAAAAAAATCAGATTTACAGATATTTTCTTTTAGCTTCGCACAGCTCCGTGATGAACTGTCTGTCAAGTTTCGATAATTTGTAACCATTTTTATAAATCAGAACATCCTTATAGATTTTTTTGTTATCCACACATTTTTTCTGAACAAGATTATATCTCTTCAAAAGACTTTCAGGTGCGGGGGATACCCACATAAATGTTTCCGGATTGTTTGAAAGCAAATCGAACTGGCTCGCCCTTTCAAATATAAATATACGACGGTCAATGTTATCAGGAAGTTCTTCCTTTACCACCTTTGAAAGCGG
>JAZRLV010000040.1:0-5761 GCA_045646985.1 Clostridia bacterium
AACATAAAAATATTCCAGGAGTTGTCAATGATTTTTGGTTTTTATATATTTTGTTGTCTTTTAGTTTTAGTTTTGTATATTATATCGCCTTGGAAATTATATCACCATTATCTTTTTTGTCAACTGTTTTTTATTAATATATTGACAATATATTGACCAAATGTATATTTTATTGTAATATGTATTTAAGGAAGTGATTAGATTGGATATGTACAAAGACCTTATCAGAAAAAGAATAAAGGAAAAGTTTGGCACTATTGAAAACTTTTCAAGACATATTGATATTCCACGTACAACGATTAATTTTATTTTAAAAAAAGGGATATTTTCATCTAACTATGGTATGGTAAAAAGAATTTTAAATGAATTGGAAATTTACCATATTGGAGAGCTCCCCATTGTCATTGATGATAAACTGATAGACTTTATAAAAATTTATAATTCTCTTGACGATATTGGAAAGCATACGGTTAAATCTGTGGCTGAAACAGAATACAGGCGTATTCACCCTGAAGCTTTGGAGGACGCAATTATAGCCGCATATGGCAGTATTACTGCAAGTAACCCCCTCACAAATGATGAAAAACTAATCATGGAGTTAGTTGAAAGGATAAAGAGCAAAGACAACTATGAAGAATAATTCAGCTAAGCGTATAGCCTTTAAAACGCTACTAAAAAACAAGCTTTACTCATTGCCCGATTGCAGTGAGCTCGAACGGATCATTGAATCTAATGATTTTATAATTATTAATTACAAAAAACATACCAATTCGAAAGATGTATGTGAACTTATAAAAAAACTGGGAATTGAAAACGAAATTGAATGCAATGATTCTTTCTTATATGTAAAAAACAACCTTAGATTTGTATTTTTGAATGAAGACGTATGTGCTGAGGACAGACGTGCACTTTTATGCCATGAGCTTGGGCATATTTTAGACCCCGAAATAAGAAATCATAGTGTAAATTATTCAAAAATAAAAAAGGAGGAATTCGCTAATGAATTCTCCTGTTACATTAAAAATCCTCCTCTTTCCTGCAGGTTTTATCTCTTTATGATAAAAAAGAGGAGATTCCTTCTTAGCATAATAATACTGATAACCTGCCTTCTTGGATTTTTACTTTCTAAAAGCCTTACACACCATAAGATGACAAATTCCGTGGCAAGACAAATTTCCATTCCTGCAAATTCTGATAGTGCATATTATGTAACGATGAACGGGAAAAGATATCATCGGAATTCGTGCATAATTGTAAAAACCAGAAAAAACCTGACTGAATACACTTTGGAAGACGCCATAAGCGACGGATATACCCCGTGCTTAATATGCCTTCCTGAGGAATAGACTATTGCCTTAGTTCTATTTTTTGTTCGCCGTGCATATATTTATCCTGACAAAGGAGGAGTGTATATGCAGGTAGAACGTCCACGGGGAAGCGGATTTATTATATCCCCCCTTTCAGCACCGCTTGCCGCAGGCAAACCAAAAAAGGTTTATGGAAAACCTTGGGAGAAAAAGCGAGAGTTAAAGCTTAAAAAGCTGATTGTGCAGGCAATAGATGAACTCATCGGTGAATCGTCTTATATAGGAAAAAAAGTTCTTTCTGTGACTCTTTCTATTTCTGTAGCAGTATGCTCTGTTATGGGGTTTTGTAATTTTTTCACAATTGGAACAGCAATATACAACAATGGTGAAATAGTTGCCTTTTCTGCTACGGAAAGTGATTATTATAATGCTCTTTCTGCGGCAAAAAGCTATGCGGAAGAGCAGAGTGCTCAAGGGTTTGGAGAAAGCTTTACCACGGCACCTGCCCTGACGCTTAAAGACAATATCAGCACAAGCGTCGCGCTTCGGGATAAGCTTCTTACAAGCTCACCTCTATTTGAAGCGGCATGTACGCTTTATTCAGGGAATACACCCGTGTTTAATGCTGCAAGTGAGGAAATTGCAAAAAAGGTTGTCGCTAAGCACATAGAATCTTTTTCCATGAACGGAAATGCAAACGCTGAGGCAACTCTTACATACAAAAAAGCAGTGCTTCCAAAGGATAAAATCTCAGGCGAAGAGGAATGCGGTTTACTTCTTAGTCAAGGCGGTCAAGTTCCTGTTATCAGCATAGTAAATACAGCGATAAAAAAAGAAATCCCTTTTGAAACCCAGACAATGCAGGATTCAGACCTCTATATAGGGGAAACAGTAACTGTAAGCGAGGGAAAGGTTGGCTCTGCTGAGGTGGAAGCTGAGACAATATATAAAAACGGCGCTCACCAATCAAGTCGTGTATTGTCTGAAAATGTTGTTATCAAGCCTGTAACACGGGTTGTCCGCATAGGTACAAAAGCCAAAGATGTGCTTAAAAGCGGGCTTTTATACCCGTTGTCAGGTACGCTCTCCTCCCCCTTTGGAGAGCGATGGGGAAAAATGCACGAAGGCATAGATATTGCCGTTTCTGAGGGAACTCCCGTGAAAGCTGCTGAATGCGGCACAGTTACCTTTGCAGGAGACGGGGGAACCTACGGCAAGCTGGTAAGAATTGACCATGGGAATGGGGTAGCCACTGCGTATGCACATTTAAGTAAGATTAATGTCAGTGTAGGTGAGAATGTTAACTCAGAAACTCAAATCGCTCTTAGCGGGAATACCGGAAGGTCAACAGGTCCACACCTCCACTTTGAAATTGTAAAAGGCGGCACTCCCCTCGACCCGTCGTTATATCTAAAAAAGAGATGAGTAGGCTCATCTCTTTTTTACTCAGGCAGGTAAAGTTTATTCGTTTTTTTGTCTACGCAAACAATTACATATCCGTTTTTTCTTAACTTTACTTTTCCTAAAAACTCCAGCGGGTCTGACTCTGATTCATCGCATTTAAGTGCCAGTGCCCCGCTTCCTTCGCACTCTCCTACCCAGAAATGACCATGTTTTCTGTAGTTATCATAAACATTTTTATTGCTTAAAATAAATCTCAGCTCACGGCTTATTCCTGAAAATGATTTTTGGGTAAATTTTTTCCAGTCAAAGCCCTCCATTTCAAAAGGCATAGGCTCAGATTGCTGTTTGATATTTCCTGCTGTTTCCTCTATCTTTTCCTGTTTCTCTATGCTATTTTGTGTATTTTCTTTTGAGAACTTTCCTATCAGCATCTGCCTGCCGCTTTGAGTAATGAGGATTCCTATATGGCCACGTGTATCAACGCTGCGCCTTAGTTTTCCCCCGACAATATTTCCTATGGGGACTGCCTCACCGCCGATGAGCCATGCCTTCATGCCGCCGCTTATGCCGCCTACCTCAATTTCAACGGTATCATCAGTTATTCTTGCACAGCCATACCCTATTTCTGCAAGAGGAATTAATTCAATATAATGTTCCATAATTTCACAACCTTTCTACAAAAGATTATGAAGGTATATTTATAAATATTATGTTTTTGTAAACTTTTCAAATTTAAGTAAAATTTTTTCTTATAATGGTTGAAAATTTTTCCAAATGTGGTATTATATATATTCTAGGGCATATTTTAAATCATTGATTACTATTTTTAGGAGGTAATATATATGACTATTAAACCACTTGGCGACAGAGTCGTTATCAAAATGGTTGAAACCGAGGAAACAACAAAGAGCGGCATAGTTCTTCCCGGCAGTGCAAAAGAGAAGCCACAGTATGCTGAAGTTGTTGCAGTTGGTCCCGGCGGAGTAGTTGACGGTAAGGAAGTTACAATGGAAGTTAAGGTTGGTGACAAGGTGCTTCTTTCTAAATATGCAGGCACTGAAGTTAAGCTTGACGGTATTGAGTACACAATCCTTCGTCAGAACGAAATTCTTGCAAAATTAGACTAATTGAAGGAGTGAATTATTATGGCTAAGGACATTTTATTTGGTGAAGAAGCACGTAAGGCACTTGAAAGTGGCGTAAATCAGCTCGCTGATACAGTAAAGGTAACACTTGGACCTAAGGGCAGAAATGTCGTTCTTGAAAAGAAATTCGGCGGCCCCCTCATAACAAATGACGGTGTTACAATTGCAAAGGAAATTGAGCTTGAAAACCCCTTTGAAAATATGGGTGCTCAGCTCGTTCGTGAAGTTGCTACAAAGACAAATGATGTAGCAGGTGACGGTACTACAACCGCTACACTTCTTGCTCAGGCTCTCGTTAGAGAAGGTCTTAAGAATGTAGCTGCAGGTGCAAATCCCATGGTTTTACGCCGTGGTATTTCCAAGGCTGTTGACACTGCAGTTGACTGCATCGTTAAGAGTGCTAAGAAGGTTAATGGCAAGGAAGATATTGCACGTGTTGCTTCAATTTCTGCAGGTGATGAAAAAATCGGTGCACTTATTGCAGATGCTATGGAAAAGGTTTCTAATGATGGTGTTATCACTATTGAGGAAGGAAAGACCGCTGAAACCTACAGCGAGGTTGTTGAAGGTATGCAGTTTGACCGTGGATACCTCTCCCCCTATATGGTAACAGATACTGAAAAGATGGAAGCAGTTCTCGATGACCCCTACATTCTTATCACTGATAAGAAGATTTCAAATATTCAGGACATTCTCCCCATTCTTGAGCAGATTGTTCAGCAGGGTAAGAAGCTCCTTATCGTTGCAGAAGATATTGAGGGTGAAGCTCTTACAACGCTTATTGTTAATAAGCTCCGCGGCACATTTACTTGTGTAGCAGTTAAGGCTCCCGGCTTTGGTGACAGAAGAAAGGCTATGCTTCAGGATATTGCTATTCTTACCGGCGGTACAGTTATCAGCGAAGAGCTTGGTCTTGACCTTAAAGAGGCAGACTTCAGCCAGCTTGGCCGCTGCCGTCAGGCAAAGATTCTTAAGGAGGCTACAATTCTCGTTGACGGTCTTGGCGATTCTTCTCAGATTAAAGACAGAGTAAACCAGATTAAGAGCGAGATTGAAAGCACAACAAGTGAATTTGACCGTGAAAAGCTTCAGGAAAGACTTGCAAAGCTCTCAGGCGGTGTTGCCGTAATAAAGGTTGGTGCAGCTACTGAGACAGAAATGAAAGAAATGAAGCTTCGTATAGAGGATGCTCTCGCAGCAACAAGAGCCGCTGTTGAAGAAGGCATTGTTGCAGGCGGCGGCACAAGCTACATTGCTGCAACTGCTTGCGTAAAAGAGCTTACTGAGACTCTTTCCGGTGATGAAAAGACAGGTGCTTCTATCGTTCTTCGTGCTATTGAAGAGCCTGTTAAGCAGATTTGTGCAAATGCAGGTATCGAAGGCGCGGTTGTTGTCGAAAAGATAAAGACCTCTGATGCAGGTATCGGCTACAATGCACTTACAGACGAATACGTTGATATGATGAAGGCAGGTATCGTTGACCCTGCTAAGGTTACAAGAAGCGCACTTCAGAACGCTGCAAGTGTCGCAAGTATGGTGCTTACAACTGAAAGCGTAGTTGCTGATAAGCCTAAGGAGGGTGCAGATGTTTCTGCTGCTGCTCAGGCTGCTGCAATGGGCGGCGGAATGTATTAATCGCTAGCCAACACAGTTCAATAGCTGTTCGTACGAGGCTGTTTCTTAAAAAGAAACAGCCTCTATTGTTTTTTCTTATGCCATATGATATAATGAGTTTTAGAAAGTTAAATTTATCGTTATTAAAACACATCAGCAAGGAGGGAGCATTATGAAACTTAATGTCAAAAAATTCGAAGAGCTTACAAATGGCGAGCTTTATGATATAATGAAACTACGAATATCCGTCTTTGTTGTTGAGCAAAATTGCGCATATCAGGATATGGATGA
>JAZRLV010000041.1:0-31117 GCA_045646985.1 Clostridia bacterium
TACGGTTTGTACCCATTTTGTTTGAAGATTTCTTTCGTTGTATAACACCTCATCCACCGCAAGCGGTCCCCCTTCCCCTCTCAGGGGAAGGCTTTATTTTTATTCTCTGCTTGTGGTTGACCGACTTTTTCGACAGTCTGAGCCTTGTAGATTTTCATCTACAAGGCTATTTTTCGCTTATTAAATTGTTAAACAGAAAGTGACACGTCCCTAAGCTTTTCAATTGTTAAACAGAAAGTGACTCGTCCCTAAGCTTTTCAGACCACAACTGACTATAGTCCGTTGTGGTCTTGTTATTGTTTCTAGGCAAAAGAAAACACGCCACGATTTCTCGTGACGTGCTCCAGAAGCTATACCATTCGGTCATACGGCTTCTTTGAAACATATATGTGTACCCACTATAAAACAGGGGACATAATCTATTTTATCCCTTGACACTTCGTATTATACCACAATTAAAGATAAAAGTCAATACAAGTTTTACAAATTAAATGTTTTTCTGAACTTTGCTTTTATAACATCCATATCTTTATCTTCTAATTTGCCGATACAGCCACGATTTGCATCAAGTCTTGCTTTGCTAACAGAACGAATTTCTTCACACTGCACTACAGAGTTTTTGTCTAAAAAATCATAAGCGTTTTGATTTTCTGGTGTTGCACCATTTGCAGAAGAGTATAACAAATACCAAGATGATTGTGCAGGACGATTATTACTATCAAGTTTTCCGTCGGCATCCGTAATGGCTATAACAACGACCTTTTCACTTCTGTTAACTTTATTATTGGAAATTACGATGATAGGTCTTATTTTGTTTTTCTCCTTACCTATGTTATATCCAAAATCACAATACCAAATCTCACCATAGTTAACCTGCATTCGTTTAACCCTGTTGTAATCAGAACGCATATGATATAAGAATTTATCTTTTAACCATGCTCCTATATTAATATATTCTTGGCTCTCGTTCGATGGCACAAAAATCACAACCTTAAATTTTTTATTATTATATCATAAGTGTCGATTATTGTCAATTTTTGTATTGTTAAAGTTAGTGTCAAGTAAAAGTTGGCAAATTTTTCATTGTTTTTTGAACACTCTAAACAGATGTATTGCAGATTTTCCGTCACCATTGACTGCTGCTGCGATGGAACAGTTTGGGAACGTCACAGTTTTTGGCTGGTTCTTGTAATACATAAACAGCCCTTGCAGAAAAATCTGCAAGGGCTGTTTTGTTATATTACTTCTTTCCTGTTGAGCCGAAGCCTCCGTCGCCACGAACTGTTTCATCAAGCTCATCTGCCAGTATGAAATCAGCCGTAACGTAAGGCGCTATAACGAGCTGCGCAATACGCTCACCGTTTTCGATTGACTGCACCTCTTCGCTGTGATTGTGAAGCGCTACCATTATTTCGCCTCTGTAATCACAATCTATTACACCCACCTTATTTGCCGGTGCAAGTCCACGCTTGCTTGCAATGCCGCTGCGTGCGTAAATTAGTCCTGCATATCCTACGGGTATTTCGATTGCAATTCCTGTAGGTATCAGTTTTGTTTCATGCGGTGCAATTTCTACCTTTACGTCAGTACACGCATAAAGGTCTGCCCCTGCTGCAAATTCTGACCCGTATGTGGGAATAGTCGCTCTATCGTCAAGCTTTTTAATTCTTACACTGTAATTATTCATTTGTAATCAATCCTTTATTCATAAATATTTCCGCTGCCCATTTTACGCTCCCATTTTCCGGGAAGCAGAACAATATTGCCCTCTTTAAGGGTTTTTTGTACATCAATTATGCGCTGATTTGATGACCCTCTGAAAAGAAGCGATGCCGACTTTTTCTCCTCAATATATCTTCCATCTACAATAACGTCAATATACGAAAGCAGTTTCATAATATCATCACTGCCATCTTTTAAAAGCTCGCTATCAAGGACAAATCCCGTGTAGCACCAGATAGTTTTTTCGGGGAAACGCTGTTTAAACCTTGAAACAAGGCTTATAAGACCTGCCCGATTTTCTTTTTCAAAAGGCTCCCCGCCTAAAAGCGACAGCCCCTCTATGTGGCTGTGGTCGCAACAAGCAAGAATTTCCTCCTCCACTTCCTTTGTCATAGGATTTCCGTAATTAAAATCCCATGCTTCTTTATTAAAGCAATTCTTGCATTTGTGTCGGCATCCGCTGACAAACAGCGATACTCTTACCCCCGGACCGTTTGCTATATCAAATTTTTTTATGGCAGCATAGTTCATTTCTTCACACTCTTTTATATTTTACAAATGGAGCACTCGTTCTTTTATTTCCTGAGTTCTTCCCTGATTCCAAAACTGTGTTCCGATGTATCCGCATGTACGGCGTGCAACATTGAGCTTTGACTGGTCAGTGTTTCCACACTCGGGGCATTTCCAGATAAGCTTTCCGTCCTTGTCCTCTTCCAGCTCTATCTCACCGTCAAAACCGCATTCCTGACAGTAGTCGCTCTTTGTATTAAGCTCTGCATACATAATATTGTCATATATAAATCGCATAACAGCTATTACAGCGTCCAGATTATTCTGCATATTGGGCACTTCAACATAGCTTATTGCACCGCCCGGTGAAAGTGCCTGGAACTTAGCCTCAAGCGCCAGCTTTTCAAACGCATCAATATCCTCTGTTACGTGTACGTGATAGCTGTTTGTAATGTAGTTCTTATCAGTAACACCCTTTACTATGCCAAATCTTTTCTGCAAGCACTTTGCAAATTTATATGTTGTGCTCTCAAGAGGGGTTCCGTAAAGTGAATAATCAATCTTTTCGTCAGCCTTCCACTTAGCAGTGTATTCATTAAGCTTTTTCATAATTTCAAGACCAAGCTCCTCACCTGCTTTTTCTGTGAGCTTTTTGCCGATTAAGCTGTAAACACACTCCCAAAGACCCGCATATCCCAGTGAAAGAGTTGAGTAACCGTCATGCAGATATTTATCAATCTTTTCACCCTTTTCAAGTCTGAGAAGTGCACCGTGCTGCCACAGTATCGGGGCGGCATCGGAAAGTGTTCCCGTAAGTCTTTCATGGCGGCATACGAGCGCTTTATGGCAAAGCTCCATACGCTCATCAAAAATCTGCCAGAATTTCTCCATATTGCCCTGTGCAGAAAGACCGATATCAACAAGGTTAACTGTTACAACACCCTGGTTAAATCTGCCGTAGTATTTAGGCTTTCCGTTTTCGTCAACAAATGGGGTAAGGAAGCTGCGGCAGCCCATACAGGTATAGCAATGACCTTCCCCGTTTTTATCAATCTTGTTTTCAAGCATAATCTTTTCGGAAATATAGTCAGGCACCATACGCTTTGCAGTACATTTTGCCGCAAGCTCTGTAAGATAATAGTACTTGCTGTCAGGATGAATATTATCCTCCTCAAGCACATATATAAGCTTTGGGAATGCAGGAGTTATCCATGTTCCCTTTTCATTCTTTACTCCCTGATATCTCTGGCGCAAGGTTTCCTCGATTATAAGGGCAAGGTCTTTTTTCTCCTGCTCACTCTTAGCCTCGTTAAGATACATAAACACAGTAACAAAGGGAGCTTGTCCGTTTGTTGTCATAAGAGTTACAACCTGATACTGTATCATCTGTACGCCGTTTTTAACCTCTTCACGCAGACGCTTTTCAGTAATTTCATCGATTTTCTCATCAGAAATATTTTCGCCCAGAAGCTTCATTTCCTCTATAACCTGTTTGCGGATTTTTTTACGGCTGACATCAACAAACGGTGCAAGATGAGTAAGACTTATGCTCTGTCCGCCATATTGACAGGAAGCAACCTGTGCTATAATCTGTGTTGAAATATTACATGCAGTTGAGAAGCTGTGAGGTTTTTCAATCATTGTACCGCTGATAACAGTACCGTTTTGCAGCATATCCTCCAAATTTACAAGGTCACAGTTATGCATATGCTGTGCAAAATAATCTGCATCGTGGAAGTGAATAATTCCCTGCTCATGCGCAGAAACAACCTCTGCCGGCAAAAGTATACGCTTTGTTATATCCTTGCTTACCTCACCCGCCATATAGTCACGCTGTACGCTGTTGACGGTAGGATTCTTATTTGAATTTTCCTGTTTAACCTCTTCATTGTTACATTCAATAAGGCTTAATATCTGCTCGTCAGTTGTGTTTGATTTTCTTACCAACGCTCTTGTATATCGATATGTAATGTAGCGACGTGCAACGTCAAATGCACGCTGATTCATAATCTGATCCTCGACCATGTCCTGAATTTCCTCCACACTCAAAGACCGATTTATATTTGCAGCTGCACTTTCAACATCCTCTGCAATGCGCTTAATCTGTATTGCTGACATACGGCTGCTGGGCACAACGCTCTCATTCGCTTTTGTAATAGCAATTATAATTTTTTCGGGATCAAACGTTACTTCAGCACCGCTTCTCTTTATAATTTTCATATTCTTCCTCCACAAATACTTTTAAAATGTGCATTCATATTATAACAAGATATAGTTAGGTTGTCAATACAAAATAACAATATATAGTAAATTTTTAATTGAAATTGAAACAATATATAGTATCTTAATTATTTCTTGACAAAAATATGGGCTATGACTATAATATTAAATAGGAAAGAATTTTTAAAAAACGGGAGCAAACATATGAATTACAGTCTTGGAATTGACGTAGGTTCGACCACAGCAAAGGCCGCACTTATTGACGAAAACGGAACAATTTTATACGAAACATATGAAAGGCATTTTTCGAAAGTGCTGGAAAAATGTGCCGAGCTATTGGTGAACGCATACGCCATTACAGGTGACTGTGATATATCATTTGCGCTGTCAGGCTCCGCAGGTCTGGGAATATCCGAGGCAATGCGTGTCCCCTTTATTCAGGAGGTTATTGCAGAAAGTGAGCTTATTAAGCGCAATGCACCCGATACCTCCTGCATAATTGAGCTTGGCGGCGAAGATGCAAAAATTATTTTTTTAGACGGCGGTACAGACGAAAGAATGAACGGAAGTTGTGCAGGCGGCACGGGTGCTTTTATCGACCAGATGGCAACGCTCCTGAATGTAAGCACACAGGAGCTTGACGATTTAAGCCTTAATTACGAAAAAATATATCCCGTTGCTTCACGCTGCGGAGTGTTTGCAAAAACAGATATTCAGCCGCTTATAAATCAAGGTGCACGTAAAGAGGATATCGCCAAAAGCATTTTTCAGGCGGTTGTTAATCAGACTATTGCAGGGCTTGCTCAAGGGCGCAATATAAGCGGCAAGGTTATGTTTTTAGGCGGTCCGCTTTATTTTTGCAAGGGACTGCGTGACAGCTTTAAAACAACGCTTAACCTTTCAGATGAGAACGCTTTGTTCCCTGATTTTGCACGTATTTCCGTTGCTCTTGGGGCAGCATATTACGCACTCTCCCTTGAATATAAATACAGCATAACTGACCTTATTAAAAGAATAAAAACAGTGAAGCTTTCAAGCGGTGCATCGTCACTTCCTCCCCTTTTTAGTAATGAGGATGAATATGAACAGTTTTGTGCACGCCACGAAAAAGCCACTGTTTCCGAGGTTGACATTTCCTCATACAGTGGCAGTGCCTACTTAGGCATTGACTGCGGCAGCACCACAACAAAGCTTGTTCTTATATCAGAAAACAAAGATATTTTATACTCCTACTATTCCTCTAATAAAGGAAATCCCGTAGACGTTGTAAAGGAATGCCTTAGCGAAATATACTCACTTTGCGGTGAGCGGATTCGTATACGTGGCAGCGCTGTCACAGGGTACGGCGAAGAGCTTATAAAAAATGCATTTTCGATAGATTACGGTCTTGTTGAAACGATTGCACACTTTACTGCCGCAAAATATTTCAAGCCTGATGTTGATTTCATTCTTGACATAGGCGGTCAGGATATAAAATGCTTTAAGATACATAATGGTGCTATTGACAGCATTATGCTTAACGAGGCTTGTTCCTCAGGCTGTGGTTCATTTCTTGAAACCTTTGCAAAATCTCTTGGCTTTGATGCAGAAAGCTTTGCAAAAAAGGGTATCTATGCACAAAACCCCGTAAACTTAGGCAGCCGCTGCACAGTGTTTATGAATTCCTCAGTTAAACAGGCACAAAAAGAAGGCGCCAGTGTGGAAGATATTTCAGCAGGACTTGCTATCAGTGTTGTTAAAAACGCACTCTATAAGGTAATCCGTGCCTCAAGCGCAGCAGAGCTTGGCGAAAACGTAGTTGTTCAGGGCGGTACATTTTACAATAATGCCGTTTTACGGGCATTTGAAAAAGAACTGGGGAAAGAGGTTATCCGTCCGCAGATTTCAGGTCTTATGGGCGCATACGGCGCTGCAATTTATTCAATGCGTGCAATGTTTTCCTCAATAATTTCGCCTGAAAAGCTTAAAGACTTTTCGCATAGCACAAGCACTCTCACGTGCAAAGGCTGTACAAACAGCTGTCATCTGACGGTTAACACCTTTTCGGGCGGACGCAGCTTTATTTCAGGAAACCAGTGTCAGAAAGGTGCAGGCAAAGCTAAAAGTGAGGATATGCCAAATCTTTACGAATTCAAGCGCAAGCTTCTTTTATCAGATACATCCCAAACTTCCGGCGGCAAAAAAATAGGACTCCCCCTTGCTTTGGGTATGTATGAGTTGCTTCCTCTGTGGAGAACAATTTTTTCTTCATTAGGCTTTCAGGTGGTTATATCTCCCCTTTCTTCAAGAGAAATATATGAAAAGGGGCAGTTCTCAATCCCCTCTGACACGGCGTGTTACCCTGCCAAAATTATGCACGGACATATTATGTATCTTTTAGAAAAGAATGTTGATGCCATTTTTTATCCGTGCCTGACATATAATGTAGACGAGAAGCTTTCCGACAACCACTACAACTGTCCTGTGGTTGCGTATTATTCGGAGCTTCTTTCAGGTAATGTAGATAATCTGAAAGAAACGAATTTCCTTTTCCCGTATCTTAACATTAACAGCACAGGCGCTCTTACACGTGGACTTTTTACCTACCTTAATGAAAAGCTTGGACTTTCTCTTTCTAAAAAGGACGTTAAAAAAGCTGTTATTAAAGGCTTTAAGGCACTGTGCGACTATCACGAGGAAATTCACTGCGAGGGACTGCGTGCCATTGAATACGCAAAAGAGCACAACAAGGATATGATGGTGCTTGCTGGTCGCCCCTATCACATAGACAGCCAGATTTGTCACGGGATTGACAAGCTTGCGCAGTCGCTCGGTTTTGTAGTTTTGAGCGAGGATAGTCTGCCTATGCCTCAAAAAAAGGTCAATGTCAATGTGCTTAATCAATGGACATACCATGCACGCCTTTACAATGCGGCTCAGTTTGTAAGCGAAAACGAACGCATGGAGCTTGTACAGCTTGTATCGTTTGGCTGCGGAGTTGACGCAATCACAACAGATGAGGTGCGTTCTATTCTAGAAAGTAATTCACGGCTGTACACGCAGATTAAAATAGATGAAATTACAAATGGCGGAGCAGTTAAGATAAGGCTGCGCTCCCTGATAGGCGCAATGGCAGAGAAAAAGTGAATATTGAAAAATGTCCAGACCGCAAAAAGGCAAAAAATATAAAAGCACATATGCCTAAAATAATAGATATAATCAAATATGTATTTATATTATATTTGTTGAAAAATCTCATCGTATTCGATTTTTCTTAAAATTTAAGCCTTTTTGCTATGAACAAACTTCGCCTCTCGCTGTATACACATACAGCTTCGGGTAACCCAAGCTTCGCTTGGCTCAGTTTATCCATTCTGAAGCATTTTTCAACATTCACAAGAAAGGAATGAGCATACATAAAATGACACAAAATTATATTCCATTCACAAAAGAAATGAAAAAAACACATACAATCCTTGTTCCGAATATGCTGCCGACTCATTTCAAGCTTATTATGAATGTTTTGAGTGGTTACGGCTATAAAATGGAGCTTCTTGAAACAAGCGGTCCGCAAATAACGGAATTAGGGCTTCGATATGTACATAATGACACGTGCTATCCCGCACTTCTTGTTATCGGGCAATTTCTTGACGCAATCATTAATCGTGGCTTTGACCCACACAAGGTTGCTCTGATACTATTTCAGACAGGCGGCGGTTGCAGGGCGTCAAACTATATTTCTCTTTTAAGAAAGGCTCTGCAAAAGGCAGGCTACGGCTATGTACCGGTAATTTCGCTTAGCCTTGGCGGACTTGAAAAGCATCCTGGTTTTTCCCTTTCCCCGTCAGTTTTGTACAAGGTTTTGTTTGCGGCAGTTTTCGGTGATATAATCGCTAATTTGCAAAACCAGTGCAAGCCGTATGAATTATTCAAGGGTGATACCGATAATGTCGCACAAATTTACACACAAAAGGTTGCCTCCTCCATACATAGCGACAAGCTGTTCTTTAAAAAAACAAAGGCTGCATTCAGAGAGATTGCGAAGGCTTTTTCCGAAATTCCGATGGAGCGTTGCGATAAAATAAAGGTTGGTGTAGTAGGAGAAATTTTCGTTAAATATTCCCCCCTTGGAAACAATAATCTTGAAAAGTTTCTCCTTGGTGAAGGGGCGGAGGTTGTATGCCCCGGGCTTCTTGATTTTTGCCTTTACAGCGTTTACACCAATATATCGGATTACAAGCTCTACGGAATGAAAAAAGGCAAGCAGCTTTTTATGCGCATAGCCTATAATGCACTCAAAAAAATGCAGCGACAATTAATTGATGCAATTTCTGAATTTGAAATTTTTGATGCGCCAACAGATTTTGAGCATATAAAAAGTCTCGCATCTGAATACATCTGCACAGGCGCTCAAATGGGCGAGGGCTGGCTGCTTCCTGCTGAAATGTTGGAGCTTTCAGAGCGCAATGTAAATAACATTGTATGTACACAGCCTTTTGGTTGTCTGCCCAACCACATTTTCGGCAAGGGTATGATGAAGCCGCTTAAGGACAAAAATCCAAGCCTTAATATTGTGGCAATAGATTACGACCCGGGCGCAACACGTGTAAATCAGGAAAACCGCATAAAGCTGATGCTTTCAGGCGCAAAGCCTTCACATACAAAAAGTGTCGAAGAAGCCAAAAAAGCAAAAATCGGGCAAATTTGAAAAATCCTATTTACTAACCCCTTTATTTATAGTATAATAGAGACAAGAAAAGCTAAGGCTTTTCATACAACTATTTCAAGGAGGGGCACTTATGAAAACTAACATTTATTTGAGAAAGCTCGAACTTAGCAGCGAGAAGAAAGAAACAATTATCAAAAAAATTGACAAGCTTGGAAAGTTTTTTGACGATGATGTTTCGGCAGACATCGTAGTAAGCACTCAAAAAGACAAAATGATTGTTGAAGTTACCATTCGTACACCCGACATGATTTATCGTGCCGAGGAGCGTAACGAAGAAGTATATAATGCTACCGATGAAATTGTTGAAGCTATTATGCGTCAGATTCGCAAAAACAAGACACGTCTGGCAAAAAGACTGCGCAGTGGCGTAAATAAGGAGTTTGATTTTGGTACAGACACTTTGGAGGACGAGTCTGAAATCAAGATTGTAAAAACCAAAACTCATCACGTAAAGCCTATGAGTGCTGAAGAAGCTGTATTGCAGATGAATCTTTTGGGACACAGTTTCTTTGTATTCCGTAATGCACAGACTAACACAACAGATATCGTATACCGCCGCAAGGACGGAAATTACGGTCTTATCGAAACAGACTGATGATTAACATTAAAGAAGCTATTATCGTCGAGGGAAAGTATGACAAAATGCGTCTTGAACGCATTTGCAGCTCCCCCATTTTTACTACAGAGGGATTTCGGATTTTTAAGGACAGGCAAAGGCGTGAGTTTTTGCGAAAGCTTGCAAAAACACGTGGCATTCTTATTCTGACCGATTCTGACAGAGCAGGTTTTATGATTCGTAACCATATAAAAGGCTTTGTGGAAGAAGGAAGCGTAAGACAGGCATATATTCCCGAAATTTTCGGCAAGGAAAAGCGCAAATCCTCCCCGTCAAAGGAGGGTAAATTAGGCGTTGAGGGTATTGATGAGGAAAAGCTCATAAAAATACTTGAAAAATATTCCTCCCCCGAAAAGGCCGGCGATAAAATAACTAAAACAGATTTATATGACAGTGGATTGTATGGCGGCGCCGACAGCGCCGCCGCACGCTCTAGGCTGTGTAATCAGCTTTCAATCCCAACAGGGATTTCAGTAAATGCACTTATAGATGCGTTAAACGCACTTATTTCAAAAGAAGAATTTTTTATTCTGACAGGCAAGTGATATTATGCATACCGGGCACAGACAAAGATTAAAAAATCGTTTTTTATCAGAGGGTCTTACCTCATTTGAAGATCATGAGGTTTTGGAGCTTCTGCTTTTTTATGCCATTCCGCAGGGTGATACAAATCCCCTCGCTCATAAATTGCTTGACCACTTTTCTACCCTTTCCTCTGTTTTCGAGGCATCTTTGGAGGAGCTTTGTAAGGTCGGCGGTGTAAAGGAGCATACAGCAACTCTTATCAAGCTGATACCCCATATCTCACAGTTTTATGCCAGCCTTTCTGTAAGAGAGGTTAAAACTCTTTCCCATGCAGAAGATGCAGGCAGATATGTCTGCGCAATGATAGGATGCATGAAAAACGAGGTTTTTGCGGTTATTTGTCTTGATTCGCAAAACAAGGTACTCGCATTTGAAATTTTGGAATATGGCACTGTCTCCCAATCAAATGTTCACCCCAGAAAGGTGGTAGAATGTGCTCTCCGTCACAATGCATCTTCCGTAATACTTGCGCATAATCACCCCTCGGGCGGCGCATATGCATCAGAAAACGACCGTTTGCTTACAGTTAAGCTGTGCGAGCTGCTTGAAGGAATGGAGATACACGTTGTTGACCATATAATTGCGGCTTCGCAGACGCAGTTTGTTAGTATGAGTAATAGTGGCTTAATGCCAAACTAAAAACGGATTCAGATAAAATGCACAGAGCGTCGAATAAATGCGAAGTGCGAAATGCGAAATGCGAAATTAAAGAAGGTTTTCGTTTATCGAAAACCTACATTCAATTCGAACTTCGAACTTCGAATTGAAAATGTCATATACATCCATCTGCTCTTAATCATTTTTTCATCCCGTATTTATAGCAATAATTATATACAGAAAGGATTTTTATTATGAAGCTTGAAACATTACAAAAAGAAATGATTGCCGCTATGAAGGCAAAAGACAAGGTAAGAAAGGACGCTCTTTCTTCAATGATTGCTGCCGTTAAGAAGTATGGAATTGATAACGGTGTTCGCAACGACATTACCGAGGAAATGACAGATATGGTGCTTTTAAAGGAGCTTAAAACAGCAAAGGAGCAGCTTGATACCTGTCCTGCAGAAAGAACTGATTTGATTGAAGCATACAAGACGAATTATGAAATCATAAAGGAATATGCCCCCTCTCAGATGAATGAGGAAGAGGTTAAGGCACTTCTTACAGAAAAATATTCTGACGTAATCGCAACGAAAAACAAAGGAATGATTATGAAAACTGTTATGGCGGAGCTTAAAGGAAAGGCAGACGGTAAGGTAATCAATGCTGTAGTAGCACAGCTTTGCGAATAAGCATTTTAATACACAATACTTTCTAAGGAGATGCAAAAGATGGCAATTTATGATGTATTCCGTGACCTTGCGATAATAACAGTATCAGCAAAGCTCATGGGACTTGCCGCAAGAAAAATCAATGTACCCCAGGTTGTTGGTGAAATTCTCGCCGGTCTTTTAATAGGTCCCAGTCTTTTGGGCATGGTCGGACAAACTGACTTTCTGACACAAATGGCGGAAATCGGTGTTATTCTGCTGATGTTTTCGGCAGGTCTGGGCACAAATCTGCGTGATATGGTAAGAACGGGTCCTACAGCGTTTCTTGTAGCCTGTGCAGGGGTGCTTGTTCCTCTTATCGGTGGAACTCTTTTATATATGCTGTTTTTTGGATTTTCCGCAGTAGGAAGCCCCGGATTTTTCAAGGCTCTCTTTATCGGAACAATACTTACCGCAACATCTGTAAGTATTACTGTAAAAACCCTTGCCGAGCTTGGTAAGCTTAAATCAGAGCTTGGCACTATGATTGTCAGCGCTGCAATAATCGATGATATTATCGGAATTATAGTGCTTACCATTGTAATAGGTCTTGGCACAGGAAGCGGCGGCAGCAGTGAAATATTTACCGTTGTGGGAAGAACAGTTTTGTTTTTCGTATTTTCTTGTATTGTAGGCTTTGTCCTTTATAAATTGTTCAAAAAGCTTGATGCACAGTACAAGCATACACAGCGTATTCCGATTTTTGGTTTATCGCTTTGTATGGGTCTTGCATATATTTCCGAAAAATATTTCGGTGTTGCCGATATTACAGGCGCATTTGCAGCAGGAATTATCCTTTGCAACATAAAGGATGCAGACTATATCGAAGAAAAGCTCAACATAAATTCATATATGCTGTTTGGCCCTGTATTTTTCGCAGGTATTGGTCTTAAGACAGATATTACTGACCTTTCAGGCGGAATAATTCTTTTCTCTGTTGCATTTGTGGCAGTTGCGCTTATCACTAAAATTATTGGTTGTTCACTTGTCGCTAAATGCCGCCATTATAGCGCAGTTGATTCCTTAAAGGTTGGTATAGGTATGATGACACGTGGTGAGGTTGCGCTGATTGTTGCGCAAAAGGGCTTGGCAGTAGGGATAATTGGTGCTGAATTCTTTACCCCTGTTATTCTTTTGATAATTATATCTTCAATTCTTACGCCTATTTTCCTTAAACTGCTTTACGCAAAAAGCTCTTTACACGAAACGGAGTCCCTCTCCCATGCTTAATATAGAAAAAAATCTTACACCCAGACTTAAAATGATAGCATCTCTTGTTCCGCCTTCTGAAACTGTATGCGATATAGGTACAGATCATGGATATATAGCAATTTATCTTGCAAAAAAAGAGATGGCTAAAAAAATCATTGCGGCAGATATTAAAAAAGGGCCTCTTCTTCAGGCAGAGAAAAACATTGCCCTTTTTGATGTATCAGATAAAATCGAAACCAGACTTTCTGACGGTTTTTCAGCGATTTTGCCCTCTGAAGCTGATACGTGCATTATTGCAGGAATGGGCGGAGAAACTATTTCGAGCATACTGTCTAAAGAAAAAGGCTGCAAAAATTTTGTTTTGCAGATGCAGACAGCCCACGCACATTTAAGGAGCTATCTTTGTGAAAACGGTTTTGTAATAGAAAAAGAAGCTCTGTGTAAAGAGGGCAGAAAAATGTACACGGCTCTTCTTGCAAAGAGGGGTGAAAGCCGTACTCTTAACGATGTACAAAAGGAAATCGGGCCATACCTTATAGAGCATCGCCCGCCTTTATTTAAGGATTATATCCGCTACAGATTGTATGAAATAGAAAGTATACTGAAAAATATCTCTTTAGCGCAAAACGCACATGAAAGAAAAGAACAATGCCTTTATCTCAAAAAAGAATATGAAAAGCTGTTGGAGGCATAATTATGGTAAAATTAAAAGAAATCACAAATTATATTGAGGAGCTTTTTCCGCCTGAATTTGCCGAGGATTTTGATAATATCGGTCTGCTTGTCGGAAGATGCGATAAAGAAATTTCTAAAGCAATTATATGTCTTGATTGCAACAAAGATATTGTTTGCGAGGCAGTTAAAGAGGGTGCACAATTAATCATTACACACCACCCCGTAATCTTTAATCCTGTGAAAAGTGTTACCGACAATGATGATTTTGGAGAAATGATTATAACCGCACTTGAAAACGGTATCAGCATATACAGCGCACATACAAACCTTGACAGCGCCCCGGGCGGACTTACAGACAGCGTTGTAGAGAAGTTAGGGCTTGTTCCCTATTCCAATATGGAGGGTGTTTTAGGAAGAATGTGCCATGCCCCCGAAGGTATGCGGGCAAAGGCGCTTGCTGAAAAAATAAAAAAGGAATTTAATATTTCAAAGCTGTTTTCTACCTTTACCACCGATAAAGAAATTCACACTGTTGCTGTATGTAACGGCGGCGGTGGCGGCTCTTTGGTGGAGACGGCGGCAAGGCTTGGCGCAGATGTTTATATCTCAGGCGATTTAAAGCATCACGAGCATTGCTATCTGAAAACAAATGATAGCATAGATTTTATTGAAATGCGTCATTTTGACAGCGAATTTCCTGTGTGTGAGCTGCTTTTAGAAAAGCTTACCGCAAAATTCAAAGATAATCTTGAAGTTAAAATCAGCAATGCACAAGCTTCTCCCCTGATTGACACAGACCTTATTATATGATAAAATACAGCTTGAGCAGCCTGAACGGTCACGGCAACAATTAATTGTTGATGAGGAAAGTCCGAGCTTCGCAGGACAGGATGCCGGAGAAATCCCGGTGGAGGTGACTCTAAGGAAAGTGCAACAGAAATAAACCGCCTGACTTGTCAGGTAAGGGTGGAAAGGCGGGGTAAGAGCCCACCGACATTGCGGTAACGCTTTGTGCCATGTAAACCCCATCCGAAGCAACGCCGACTGGATTGGCTTGTCCGGCCTATAATCCGACGGGCGGCTGGAGCCGTGTAGAGATATACGGCGTAGATAGATGACCGTTTTAAACGACAGAACTCGGCTTACAGGGCTGCTCATAATAAAAAGAACACAGGCTTGAAGTAAAATTCAAGCCTGTCTTTTTTTTTGCAAATTTGAATTATTTTACGATTGCAGCATCAATGCTGTTTTCACCCAAACCCTGGGTGATTTCATTTACTGCCCTCCTTATTTTGCCTCAAGTATAGAAATCAGTTCTTTTTCAAAATCGGGATTTTTAATTTTGTGATATATATTATGTTTAAAAAAGTTAAACTGCCGAGAAAAATTTATGTACTCATTTCCGTATATTTTGATATATAAAAGCACCTGCGGCGTTCCATCCTTGTCCCAATCTGCTAAGATTGTATAATCTTTTTCGGGCAACTGACCGATTATTGTTGAAGACAATCTTCTTTTATATGAATTATTCATCAGCAAATTTTTAAGACCTTCTATCTGTTTGGCAGTTAGTTCATACTCCTGCCCGTTTCCGTGTCCATACGTATCACTGACTCTGACTGACACTCTGCAATCAGATGATAGCTTCTTTATATTTTTGATTTCTCTGCCATCAATGTTAAAAAATGAACAAACCAAGATGACTATTAAAACAATGATTAAGAGCGGCAATATCTTTTTTAATCTTTTCATAAGGCAAACCTCCTCAAGCTTTCTTCTGTTTGGATTTCCTTTTAGCAACATAGCCAATAATAAATACAAAAGCGAACAACAGTATCGCAAAAACTACCGCATAGAATACTTGTGGTGATTTATACGTATCAGCCTCAAACAACGCTGTGATTTTTTCTCTTTCAATGAATTTTATTGTATATGCACCTATGGGAAGTCTGCTAAAGTGCATACCATATTTGTCAACCTTACAATCGTCTGTGATGAAGGCATATCCGTCAAAACCGTTTATAGTTATAAACATTCCATTTTGAATAACAAAGCCTTCTTCATTCTCTCTTTTTAAAGAAACATCTTCAATATCGGTCAGCATAATACCATCAATCGCTTTGTAAAATTCATCAACATCAATTTCGTAAACCTCACCATAATAATGAATGTTTATATTTTCTGCATCTTTTTTTGCAACACCAAGCAATTCTACGAGGGAAATATCTTTCCCCCCGCTTTTCAACTGCTCGTTTTGTCTGTCAAGTCTTTCGTGTTCTGCTTTCTCATATCTGCCTTCATGAAGGTATTTCTCAAATCGTTCCCACATATCGCCTGAAACATTTTTAAGCCTCAGAGTAGATGTATCATAGCTTGTAACTTCAAATATATCTGTCGGGTTATTTTCATCAAAGTATGTAAACAGATATACATTTCCGGGTTTTACATCAATGTTTCCCATTGCATTTGCTTTTTGCCAAGTTCCGCAACTTCCGTCAACGATAACATCGCCTTTGATTTTCTTTGTAGGAATTACCTCGACATAAGGAATCTCACCATCAGGCTTAAATGCAACAACTTCGCCAAAGAAAATCTGCGCATTATCTGAATGTAACAAATCTTCGGGAATGCTTCCGGCAAGAGCTGTCCTTGACATTGATGAAAAAACTATTGTCATACATATAAAACCAATTAACTTTTTCATTTTCTCAACTCCTTAATTCATGTCGGAAGCATATTCTTCTGCAACATATTCCGTGCCGGATATTTCACGATAAAAGGCTGTATAAGCCGCTTGCTTGTATGGTGTAAGCCACAAATGACCTATACCCAAAGCGAGTGTTGCGAGAATATCCCAACCGATAAAGCTGAATTGCAAGCAGAATAATCTAAAGCGGTTACCATACATCATTGTTTTTGATTGTTCTACTGCTTCGCTTGCCGTAAGCTCCGGATTCTCTGCCAATATGTAGTCCGTCATAGCGTAGCTGTACCCTGCAACAATGCCGGGTATAACAAAAAGCAATGACCAAAGGAATACATACAATGTTCGTAGCAATCTCATTATAGCTGTTGTTTTCCAATATGAGCAGTATTCAAACAGAGTTTCAAATGCAGTTTCTTTCTTGTCAACAAGATTAAGATTAAATTTTGCATATCCAACTCCGATAAAACTTCCCAATATAAAATATATAACCGCCATAACAAGGGCTGCAATGATTATAAAGCCAAAGCTTCCAACAATCCAAGCTCCGACATCTGAGTTTATACCGCCGTTAGTACCTGTAGAAAATATTGTTTGTCCTGCAAAGTTGAAATCAACACTTATGTTTGAAGCATCAATATTTATTTTGAATTGAGGGTCTTCGCTTGCAAGTCCACCGAGCAACGATGCCACAAGTCCGACAAGAACGGCAATAGGCCATTTACCTGTTAAAGCTTCTCTTGCTATTCTTCTGAAATCTTCTGCTATTTTCATTGTATCAGCTCCTTATTTTCTCTTTTTAACCCAAATTACTATGCCGACAATAATCGCTATAATAATTGCAAGAATTACACCCAGATGCAACAAGGCTCCTGGTCTATAGCTGTATGTTGATACGACTGTTGTAGAATAAACAGTCAAATGATTATCGTTTTTAAAAGGTGTGCTTGTTGCAAACGAGAGTATTATTTCAATCACTGCAAGTATGCGGATAAAAAGTCTGCATTTCTTCGGTGTCCATTTACTTTCCAAATTTTGAGGATAAACAGGATAAAACAGCAATATAATACCCAAGCTCACTAATATCAGATTATGTAATATTGATGATTTTACCAAAAACATATTTATTAAACCCAATATTAAGGTAACTACAAACCAATTACCGAGCAAACCCCAAAATGTAATTTTCTTTTTCATATTGCCGTCCTCCTTATATAAGTTTTCGTGTTGTTAGATAAAAACACTCAAAATCATTGCTATTATCCATATTCCAAGTATGATAGATAAAGCAATAGCAATATAATTAAATACTTTCTTTCCTTTTTCTCCTTTTCTATCGCAAAGCAACTGTATGAAAGCAAGAATAACCACAATACTTACTTGAATAACTTGTGCGAATACACTCCTTCCATCAAAGTAATTTATTACTCCACCAATAGCATAAATGAGTGCTAACCCCAACCATAAATACCATTTTTTCATAAGATTTACACCTCCGTTTTTATCTGTTAACGGCACTATATATTGCAACAAAAACTGCTACAACTACTCCAACCCAAAATGCCGTGTTCATTTTTTGTTCACCTGTAATCAATATAACATGATTTTTTAATTTTCGCAATAGAATCGGCTGAATTTTGCTGTTGTTAATTAAATAGCTTCTTTTTCATCTTGTTTTCTGCCTTAGTTTATGGTAAAATAATGTCGTAACGCAGATTATTAAACAGCTATATTGTATTATGGAGTAAAAAATGTGTATTTTTAAACGAAAGATAAAGAACAAAAACACTGCATGGAACAAAAGACAGGAAATAGCAAGCATCAATATGCTTACCGGTTGGATAAAAAATTCTGTTTTGCAGGAGCAAACCAAAAACTACTTTTTGTGGACTATAAATAAGGCATGGAAATATTTAGTTCTTTATAACATTTCAAATATTATATTAATCGTTTTGCCTGCCGCTATTATTATGACAATAGAACTCAGGGATTTTATATCTTACTGGGAGCAGTTGGTTACAGTTATATCTTTTTTATCTGCCGTTCTTACATCTTCGGCCGTTGCACTAAGGCTGAAATCCTTATGGCAGCTTTTTCGCAGCACAGCAGAACAGTTAAAATCAGAATGCTTAAAATGCTCAACCCGTGTCGGGGAATATGACAAATTAGATGATGAAGCAAGGGAAAAAAAGTTCAGTGAAAATATTGAAAAATTACATTCAAAAGCACTTGCTTCATGGAAGGATGCATATTCAGATTGATGTGTTAATAAGGAGTTTTATATGAAAGCGGTATATGTCGGAAGCTTTGACCCTGCCCATTTGGGGCATAAAAATACATATGAAAACGCTCTTTTAAAATTGAATTGTCCTATAGATATTGCAATTTGCAAAAGCCCTCTAAAGGATAGCGGTATATTTTCAATGGCAGAACGAAAAATTATCGCAGAAGATATTTTTAAAACAGCTCAGGTAATCTTATATGAAAGTGAGCCGCAAATTCTTAAGCTTTTAAACAGCTATGATTTATTTGTGCGTGGATATTACGACGAATCAGATATTGCTTACACGAAAAAACTACTGAAAAAATACAACTGTGAAAATAAATTTTCCTGTGTTTATTTTATAAAAATTGATGATGAATATAAGAATGTTTCATCAAGTAATATAAAAAATTCTTTTCTTTATGACTCAGAATTCTCAAAAAAATATTTAAGCATTATGGGATACAATATGTTAGCGGAAAAATACAGAAAATGAAACTATTGGACTTAAACATTACAGGTATAATAATCTCTTTTACATATTTTTGCACAATTTTGCTTGCCTCATATAAAATCAGACATTGGCATGAGTATTCACGAAAGCTTGCCCATATTATGATTGGCAACTGGTATTTGTTGTGTTTTTTATTGTTTGATGAATTAATTTATGCATTAATTACACCTGCTGTCTTTGTTATATACGGAACATATTCAATTTATAGTAAAAAAGAAAATTTCATAACAACACTGTTAAGAGACAACAATACTTCTTCATTGGGAATAATACTGTTTCCAATATCACTAATGATTATATTAACCGCTTCAGCCTATTGTTTCGGGTCTTTCATACATGGCGGCATTGCTATTATGCCTCTGACATACGGAGATAGCATGGCAGCACTTATAGGAAAAAATTTTCCCATTTTATCATTTAAGATTGGCAGTAATAAAAAAAGTTTGTCAGGGTGTCTTTCAATGCTTATATTCAGCATTGTGGCAATATATATCTATAATGCTGTATTTGGCAAGTGTTATTTACTTGATGTTCCTTTTTATTTAATTATTATTCTTGGTGCTGTAGCTACTTTAACAGAGTTTGTTACACCATCTGACTATGATAATGTCAGTGTTCCGTTAGTGGTTTTTACTGTTTTTTATTTCTTTTGTCAATAACATTTATGATTAAAATTTTTAATACAAACCAAGGAGGAATTTTATGAGAAAAAAACTTCAGGATAAGATGTTTGAGGTAAGTTATTTGTTTGAGCTTTTTATATCGGTAATTGTCGGTATTGCGATTTTGATTCTTTCAATACGCCTTATTGCAGATATGTGCAGTATGCCTTTTAACGCTGCGGGAGTAGACTCTTTAGTGGGAGTTTTAGATGATGCAATCACCCTGGCAATCGGTGCAGAGCTTATAAAAATGCTTTGCAAGCATACCCCCGAAACTATAATCGAGGTGCTTGCCTTTGCACTTGCACGTCAGCTCATTGTAGGGCACGCAGCGCCTTGGGAAAATCTTATTACAGTAATAGCTATAGCAGTACTTTTTGCTGTCAGAAGATTTTTACTCAAGCGCCACGATATGGTTGAAACCCCTGACGGACTTATCGAAGCTGACGACAAATCAGATGTACATAATAACATATAATTCTTGACAGCAGTTTTTATATCGTATAAAATGAATGGTGTTGATAAACTATCGACACCATTTATTTTTGCCGTAAAGGAGGATTTCTGTGATTGATAAACTAAGAAAGGAACACACACTTTCTCACAGTGAGTTTACACAGCTTCTTACAACAGATAAATATGACGAGATGCTTTTTAAATCTGCTGATGAAATACGCAAAAGCATATACGGAGCAGATGTCTATATACGTGGTCTTATTGAATTTACCAACTATTGCAAAAACAACTGCTATTACTGCGGTATACGCTGCGAAAATAAAAACGCACTTCGTTACCGCCTTACAAAGGATGAAATCCTCGATTGCTGCCGTGAGGGGTATGTGCTTGGTTTCCGCACCTTTGTTATGCAGGGCGGCGAGGACCCTTATTTTACTGATGAGCGTATCTGCGATATAGTATCATCAATCCGCAGCGAATTTCCCGATTGCGCTATAACTCTTTCAATCGGTGAAAAATCATATGACAGCTATCTTTCATACTTCAATGCAGGGGCAAACCGATTTTTACTAAGGCATGAAACGGCAGATTGTGAGCATTATAACAAGCTGCATCCAAAGTCAATGACACTTGAAAACCGCAAACGCTGTCTTTATGACCTGAAAAAAATCGGTTTTCAGGTAGGAAGCGGATTTATGGTCGGCTCGCCGTTTCAGACTATTGATAATATCATTATGGACCTTGATTTTCTCTCCGAGCTACAACCTGATATGATAGGGATAGGTCCGTATATCACGCACAAGGAAACTCCTTTTTCACAGTATAAAAGCGGCAGTGTAGAGCTTACACTAAGGCTGATTAGCGTGCTTCGTCACATGTTTCCGCACGCACTTATCCCTGCTACTACAGCGCTTGGGACACTCGACCCCGAGGGGCGTGAAAAGGGACTTCGTGCAGGCGCAAATGTAGTTATGCCCAATCTATCTCCCGTCTCTGTGAGGAAGCTGTACGCATTATATGAAAATAAAATTTCCACCGGTGAGGAGGCGGCACAAAGCCGTGCACTCCTTGAAAAGAGAGTAATTGCCGCCGGATACAACGTCGTGACAGCAAGGGGTGATGTAAAAAAATGAACAATAAATGTCTTATAGCTATGAGTGGCGGTGTAGATTCCGCAGTTGCAGCACTTTTGATAAAAAACAAGGGGCTTTCGTGTATTGGCGCAACTATGAAGCTGCTTAATGCAAGAATATCGCTTGATGAGGCGCACGCTTGTTGCTCTTTAGAGGATATCGAAGATGCACGCCGTGTTGCAAGCAGCCTGGGAATGGAGCACTATGTTTATGACTTTTCAGAGCATTTTTGCGAAAAGGTTATAGATAAATTTGTTCACGCATATGAAACAGGCGCCACACCCAATCCTTGCATAGAATGTAACCGTTATCTGAAATTTGAAAGACTTTTTGCCGAGGCAAAAAACTTAGGGTGTTCACATATTGCAACAGGGCATTATGCACGTATTGAATACGATGAAAAAACAGGCAGACATCTTTTAAAGAAAGCTGTCGATTTATCCAAAGACCAAAGCTACGTTTTGTATTCACTTTCAAAGGAACAGATAGCACGTACCTTTTTTCCGCTTGGTAACATGACAAAGGCACAGGCACGTGCTATCGCCGAAGAAAACGGATTTGTAAATGCCACAAAGCGTGAAAGTCAGGATATATGCTTTGTCAAGAACGAAGATTATACCGACTTTATCGAGCGTTACACAAAAAGAACCTATCCTGACGGGGATTTCGTGGATAGAGAGGGGAATATTCTCGGCACTCACAAGGGTATTATCCGCTATACAGTAGGTCAGCGCAAAGGATTGGGGCTTTCGCTCCCTGCCCCGCTTTATGTATGCGAAATTAATACAGAGGAAAACCGTGTTGTCCTCTGTCCGAATGAGGGACTTTTTTCAAAAACACTTACCGCAACTGACATAAATCTTATCAGTGTTGATGACCTATACACACCAATGCGTGTAAAGGCAAAGGTGCGTTATCGTCACACAGAGCAAGCTGCAACCGTAGTTCAGCTTGATGAAAATACTATCCGTGTAGAATTTGACAAGCCGCAGCGTGCCATTACAAAAGGACAGGCAGTTGTCCTTTATGACGGGGATATAGTTGTAGGCGGAGGAACAATAACAGGCGTTTAATCTAATCGATTAAACGCCTGTTTATTAACGTAACTCTCGCTATATTAGCAACGTTATAATTTACGTACTATTTATTTTAATGAATTGACAACTCCGTTGTCATGAATTGGCATTCCGCCATGATTTCTCGCTTCGCTCCATGAATTGCATTGCTTTAGCAATGCAAATTAATGCACTATTGTACTGCCGCCTATAAACTCCCTTATAATTGACGTGGGAGGTATACTGTGCGGTTCAAGCTCTTCAAAATATGAAAGCAGCTTTATAAGCCTTTGTGCACGGCTGTAGTGCTCGCTTTCTTTTTCTATACCTTCAAGAAGTGCGAGGGATGGTTTTTTCAGCACAGCAAGCTCATATACAAGCGAGGAATTAAATACCTCGTCAGCTTCGCTTTCAAACGGGAATATATACTTCTGCTCGCCTCGTCTCACGCTCTGCCACAGCTTAAACGTTCTCTCTGCGGGAGTATTTCTGTATGCAGCATCACGCACCATTCTGCGAAGAAGTCTGTTATCTGTAGGCGAAAATGCATTATATTCATCAAGACACAGACTTGTAAGACAGCTAAGGTATATTTTATATTTGTTTTCTGGCTTTACACGGCTTGTCAAAAGCTCATTAAGCGCATGTATCCCCTCGGCAATAATTATCTGATTTTCGCCCAAGGTTATAGTTTTCCCTTTAACGGCTTTGCGCATATTAAAATCGTATTTTGGGATTTCAACGGTTTCACCTTTTGCAAGGCGTGAAAGGTGCTCATTAAAAAGCTCATAATCTATTGCTTCCACGCATTCAAAATCCATCTCGCCCTTTTCATCACGGGGCATTCTCTTATCATCAACATAATAATCATCAAGAGAAATCACAATCGGGTTTATGTGATTGATTTTAAGATGCAGACAAAGCCTGTTAGCAAACGACGTTTTCCCCGACGATGACGGACCTGCAATAAGAATAATTTTAATTTGCGGATTTTCCTTGATTTTATCAGCAATACAGCTTATACGTTTTTCGTGCAAGCCTTCTGCAAGGTTTATAAGCTCTGATGCATTATTTTCACGAATAGTTTTATTCAGCGCAAAAATATTACACACACCTATAGTAGAAATCCAGTCACGATAATCCTCAATAGCACTGTGGACCTTTCTTCCCGATTTAATATCGGGTATTTTATTAATAGTATAGTTTGTAGGATATTTAAGCAAAAATCCCTCGTCATATTCTTCAAGCGCAAAATTTGTCAGCGCACTAAGGCTGTAGGCAAGCGGTTGATAGGTAAGATGATAGCGTTTTGCAGTTTTGCACACAGTAATAAACTGCGCAGGCAATGCCTTAATATCATTTGCACGCTCTTCTTCCCCATTTTCATAAAAGAGCTCCGCAACAACTTCTTTTTTCAGTTTAACAGACACAAGAGGCACATCTTCAGCTATAATTTTGCGCATTTTTTCTTCAATTTCACCTGACAGCTTCTTTTTATCAACATCGCCCTCAACTTCAAAATATGTTGACTTATTTACAGATTGTCTTACAAAAACAGTATGCGCACCCTCTATCTGCTCTGACGCATGTAAAAGCACAAGGATAAGTGTTTCCTTGTAAATCAGATAACCCTCGTCACTTTCTATTGTAAGGGGCATTAGAAAGTCATTATCGTTAATAACATAATCCGATACAACAATTTTACCGTTTGCTTTACAGCAAAGTACACTTTCTTCAAGAGCATTTCTTTTTATAAATTCTCCGACAGAGATTTTCTTATCCAGTGTAATTTTCTTTTTACCGTAATTAAAAGTAATCATTTCTGTCACCTCAAAAATTCAAGTGCTTTTCTCTTTTTATCTATAATTTCATCGATTCGGTTTATATAGTCAGCAGCCTCCTTAGGATTGAAAACCCTCTCTATGCGGTCACCACGAACCATTTTTGTTGATGCGCCGCCGCCCATAGCAAGCACAGTTTGTATTTCCTCCATAATATATATGTTATACAAGCTTTCGTGCCCTGCCTTTGCAAAGGCTACGTTTTCAAGATTCCCAAGCGTGTTGCGCTGTTTATACATATAATAAGGATTATACCCCTTTTGTGTAAGATAATTATATGAATGATTAACCATTTCTCCCGTATCGGAAGCAAACCTGAGCTTTTCAAAATCCCCTATCAGGCGTGCCGCCCTTTTCAGATACATTGTATGCACGGTCACTGCATCAGGTGAAAGGGCGCAAACCTCACTTACTGTCTTTTTAAAATCTTCGGTATCTTCACCGGGGAGTCCTGCGATGATGTCGGCATTAATACTGAAAGTGCCTGCCTTTCTTGCCATTTCAAATGCCGCTGCCGTCTGCTCTACACTATGACGGCGACCGATTTTATCAAGCGTTTTCTGATTCATTGTCTGCGGATTTATGCTTATGCGGTTGATATCGTTTTCCGCAAGCATATAAACAAGCTCATCAGAAAATGTATCAGGTCTGCCCGCCTCCACTGTAAATTCACACAGCGAGGATATATCAAAGCATTCTTTAACGCTTTTTATAAGCCTCTCAAGGCTTTTGGGTGGAAGCGAGGAGGGCGTTCCTCCTCCGAAATATATTGTTTCAGCCTTAAAGCCAAGCGCCTTTGCCATAATCGCCGTCTCTTCAATCTCTTTTATAAGTGCATCAACATATGGAAGCACAAACTTCTGATTGTGTGCCATTGCCTGTGAAATGAACGAGCAGTATGCGCACCTTGTCGGGCAAAAGGGCACGCCTATATAAAGGCTGACACCATTTTTTTGCCTTTTAGCAAGAAGCTCCTTTTCCTTTTTGGCTACACTTAAAGAAAGCTGCGCCTTTTCCTTTGTGACAAGAAACTCATTTTCCATATAAGAAATAATTTCTTCGTCACTAGCATTATCGTCAAGCATCATTCTCGCCGTTTTTGCAGGGCGAATGCCCGTAGAAATTCCCCAAGGTGTGGGCATATCAGAAATTTTTTTGCACGCAAAAAAGACAGACTTTTTCACCACATCACTTACAAGTCTTTTTTCAGGCAAGAAAAGCTCTTGTTTTATTTCACCCTCGGCAGTTTTTCCGCCGAGGGTGATTTTTGCAGTTGCTTTATATATGTTATCTTCAATTTCAAGACAAGACTCTGCTGTAAACTCTGTATTTATATCAAAAAACAGTTGCAGTATCTGTCTTACGGCATCTTCAAAGTTATGCCCTTTCGTTATTATTTTCATCAGTTTTCATCCTAATTACGTGTTTTACAATATACGGATTAAACGCACGTTCCTCCCCTATTGTAGTTGACGGTCCGTGTCCCGGGAGCACCTTAATCGAGTCATCAAAATTATCCATCAGAAACTTCAGCGATTTTAGCTCTTCCCTTAGATTTCCGTGATCAAATCTGCCTATAGACCCCTGAAACAGTAAATCACCGCTGAAAAGTACATTTTCACATAAAAAGCATACGCTTCCGTCACTATGCCCCGGTGTATGAAATACTTTTAAAGCCGTATTTCCTACCTGTATGCTCTCTGCTTCATCAAGAAAGGCATCAGGCGCATAGTATTCTATTCCATTTCCCATATAGCTGAGATTTTTGCTGTTATCTGTAAGCATAGGGGCATCCTTGCTATACACAAAAACCTTTGCCCCGCTCTTTTTTGCCAGAGCACAAACTGCGCCAATATGGTCAAAATGCCCGTGAGTAAGAAGAATTTTTTCAAGAGTACAACCGCTCTTTTCTACCGCCTCAAAAAGCCTTTCACTTTCTGCACCGGGGTCAATCAGCACTGCCTCTCCCCCGTCCGTCAGAAGATAGCAGTTTTCCTGAAGCTCACCCACAACAAAACATTCTATATTCATTTTATCAGACCTTTCTACTGCACCGTACGTTTAATATCATAAATACCCGGAACTCTATGCAGCTTTCTTATAATAGAATCAATCTGCTCTTTACTGCTTACCTCGATAGTAATATCTATGAGTGCCGTTCTGTCCTTAAGCGGACGTGCATTTGCAGCAACAAGATTCAGCTTCATTTCGGAAACTACACCTATAACATCTGCAAGTATTCCGCTGCGGTTTGTACACTCAATGCTAAGCTCCGCATGGAAAGAGGTCTGTATATCGTCAAGCCAGCTGCACTCTATCATTCTGCGGCGCATTTCTTCAGTGAGGCTTTCCTCCTGAATATTAATACAGTCGCATCTGTGAATGCTTACGCCTCTTCCACGTGTAATAAATCCGATAATATCGTCTCCCGGAACAGGGTTACAACAGCGTGAAAGCCTTACCAGGCAGTTATCAACGCCACGCACCTCAATACCCGAATCACTCTTTTGAGGTTTCTTTGTTTCCTGCTTTACGGGGATATCCGTTAATTCGACTTCCTTATGATCATTCTGATAGCTGTCACGCAGCCTTGTAACAACTTTAGCCGCCGTTATTCCGCCAAAACCGATTGCCGCATACATTTCCTCAACACCAGCAAAGCCGTAACGCTTAAGCATCGGGTCAAGATACTTGCTCTTGAAAAGCTCTGATTGTGTCATACCCACTCTCTTAAGCTCGCTTTCAACGGCATTTTTGCCACGTTCAATGTTAGCCTCTCTGTTTTCCTTTTTAAACCATGAATTTATCTTATTGCGTGCAGTACTGGTCTTTACAATTTTGAGCCAGTCCATACTGGGGCCCTTGTTTGCGCCCGAGGTAATAACCTCCACAATATCGCCGTTTTGCAATTTGTAATCCAGTGTTACTATCTTGGAATTAACCTTTGCACCGGTCATTTTATAACCGACTGCCGAGTGTATATAAAATGCAAAGTCAATAGGAGTTGCACCTGCGGGCAGACCTATAACGTCACCTTTTGGTGTAAATACGAACACCTCATCTGCGAACATATCTATTTTTAATGTACGCATAAAGTCCTCGGGGTCAACAGCCTCGCTCTGTATTTCAAGGAGTCTGTTTACCCATTCAAGATTATCCGTATTTCCTGCCTTACCCTCTTTATACTTCCAATGCGCCGCTACACCTCGTTCAGCAACACGGTGCATATCCCATGTACGAATCTGTATTTCAAAGGGCTGACCGTCAGGTCCTATTACCGTAGTATGAAGCGACTGATACATATTGGGCTTAGGCATTGCAATATAATCCTTAAATCTTCCGGGGATAGGCTTATATTCCTCGTGAACAATACCCAAAACTGCGTAACACTCCGAAACTGTATCAACAATAATTCTTACAGCAAACAAATCGTATATTTCATCAAGCGTTTTATTCTGATTATACATCTTTCTGAAAATGCTGTAGATATGCTTTGCACGTGCAGCAATATGGCATTTTATTCCCATATTTTCCATTTTATCGGCAATAACACCACGCACGTTCTGAACATATGCATCACGCTCTGACTGTTTCTGGGAAAGTCCGTCAACTATTTCATAGTACGCAACACTGTCAAGATGTTTCAGTGCCAAATCCTCAAGCTCTGTTTTAATCTTTGAAATACCGAGTCTGTAAGCAAGCGGTGCATACACATCAAGCGTTTCTTTTGCCTTTTCAAGCTGCTTTTCCGGTTTCATATGGCGAAGTGTACGCATATTATGAAGCTTATCAGCAAGCTTTATAAGCACTACTCTGATATCCTCTGCCATTGCAAAAAACATCTTTCTGAGATTTTCAATATGCGCCTCTTCCTTAGAGATACATTTTATTTTGTCAAGCTTGGTTACACCCTCTACAAGCATTGCAACCTGCTCGCCAAATTCGCTTTTTACCTCTTCATACCCAACGGGGGTATCTTCGATAATATCATGCAGAAGCCCTGCAATAATAGCCCCGCTGTCAAGCTCCATATCCGCAAGAATACATGCCACCTCATACGGATGCACAAAATACGGCTCCCCACTGTGGCGCTGCTGACTTGAATGCGCCTCTTTACAGCGTTCATAGGCTTTATAAATCAGTGCCTTTTCTTCCTCTGCGTTTTTATTATATTTTCTTATTTTTTCCATTAAGGCTTCAAAGGCCTGATCCATAACGTCACTTCCTTGACTATATTGCGTTTTCAACCTCTTTTTTAATACGCTGATATTCCTCACTCTTATCTATTGAAACTTTTTTACCCTTCTCTGTCTCAAGCAGTGTTACCTGAACAACATCACCAAGCTTATTAAAGCTAAGTATGTTCAAATCCTTAAACACACGCAGAACGTTTATGATTTTATCACGCATAATACGTCTGCCGAATTTTTCCGTAAATATTCCTGAAAGATTTGCAAGCTCCTCACTGATGCTTCCCTCCTGACGGAAATATCGGTACATATCTACAAAATCCTGTCTGTCAGGAAGTACATCTGATACTTCCTTATGAGAAATACGTATTCCGCTGAGAATAATCTGCAATCTTACCTGTCCGTTATACAAATTTATGTTAAGCTCGCCTGCGATATCCACAATATCACCGGGATAATACTCCGAAGCCAGTGACCCTGCACCAAACGCAATAGCTTCTACAAGGCGTTTTTCGCTTTCTACAAGCAATCTGCAATGCTTTCCGTCAGAAAGGGTTTTCACATCTACCACCTTTGCACCCATAAGCGCATATATCGGGACTTTATTTCCTGCGCCATATGGTGCAAGTACCTCTGTTTTTCTTATGGTAGCCGCATTTATATCAGAAACTGTTATTTTTGAATCTATAAGCATCTGCGGTATTTTTGCAGATTCGAGCGAATCCTTTGCAAATTCGTTAAGACGTCTGTCAAGCTCTTCAATATATTCCTCTTTTATAGAAAAACCTGCCGCATATGCGTGTCCCCCGAATTTTTCAAGAATATCCGAGCAATGGCTAAGTGCATCGAAAAGATTAATTCCCTCAACACTTCTTCCTGAGCTTTTGCACCACTCATCTTCTATTGATATCAGAATACAGGTTTTATTGTAACGCTCACAAATTCTTGACGCAACCACACCGATTATACCATGATGCCAGTTACGCTTTGCAAGCACCAGCACCTTTTTATCGGCAAGGTCTATATTATTTATCATTTCCACAGCTTCATCAAATATAATTTTTTCTGCGTTCTGTCTGTTCTTATTTTCTTCATCAAGACGGATTGCCAGCTCCTGCGCCTCCTGCTCATCCTGGGTAAGAAGCAAATCAACTGCTATCATCGCATTTGACATTCTGCCTGCTGCATTGAGTCTTGGTGCTATTGAGTAGCTGACCACTGCACAGTTATTCCATTTCTGTCTTAGTCCCAGTGTTGCAATAACTGCCGCAAGTCCAGTATTAGGATTTTTGGAGAGCTTTTCAATTCCCCTTGCCGCTATGATTCTGTTCTCGTCCTTAAGCGATACCACATCAGCTATTGTTCCCAATGCTACAAGGTCTGCATATTTGTCAAGAAGCTCATTCTCGCTCTTTTCACTTGCTGCACATACCAGTTTAAATGCAACACCTACACCTGCAAGGTCCTTAAACGGATAGCTGCAATCGTTTCTTTTCGGATTAATAACCGCCACTGCCTCAGGAAGCTCCTGTTTGCATTCGTGATGGTCTGTGATAATAACATCACAACCAAGCTCTTTTGCATATTTAGTTTCCTCAAATGCTGTAATACCTGTGTCAACACTGATAAGGAGAGTTGCACCGCTTTTATGTATTTTCTCAACGGCAGCCTTGTTGATACCATATCCCTCGTCCTGTCTGTCGGGGATATATGCCTGCGCATTCACTCCCTGGTTGCGCAAATAACTTACCAAAAGGGCGGTTGAAGTAATTCCGTCAACATCATAATCTCCGTATACAACAACATGCTCTTTCTTCTCTATGGCTTCTTTTATGCGCTTAACAGCCTTATCCATATCACAAAGCAAATCAGGAGAGTAGAAATTATCAGAATTTTTATCGAGGAATTTTTTTGCCTCTGCCGCATCTGTAAGCCCTCTGTTAAGCAAAACCTTTGCTACAATAACAGGAATGTCAAAAATATCAGAATACGCCTGTGCCTGCGCCTCATTAATATTTTCGTCAAGAAACACCCATTCCTTTTCTATCATAGATTTTCCCTTCTTTCGTTAAACAGTAACTATAATAGAACAATTATATCATATCTTAAATCATGTTTCAATATTTTTTATTTACTATATACATTTATTGCCGTTTTTATAAATTCTCTGACAGCTTTATTAAGATAACGTTTTTTCTTATGCAGAAGATATACAGTTCGTTTTGCATATTCGCTGTTTATTTTATAATAAACAAGATTATCATCAGAGGGCACCGCTTTAACAAGAGTATCGGTTACAAAGCAAATTCCAAGCCCTGACGATGTCATATTATACGCTGTCATAAGCTATCAAAATATATTGTAACCTCGGGATTAAAGCCGGTTTCACCACACATTTTAAACCCGTGATGATTCATACTGTTTCCACAAAGAACATTTCAGAATTGTTATGCTGCCGGAGGAAAATACTTTAAGAAATGCCATTAAAGACATAGGGGATTTTTTAAAAAACAGATAAAATAAAAGACACTGTTTGTAAAAAAGCAGTGTCTTTTATAAATAATATATATGATGTTCATAAATTTTATTTATATTTTTGCATGAGCACGCATTGATGACTTAAGCAGTGCAAACTCTGCTACCTCTGTTTAATAGGTCGCTGTAGTGGAAACGACACCTTGTAGCATCGAAGCTTTTTCGTGGGTAATAAATACCCACTCAAACCTTCGGCTACTGCGTTTCTG
>JAZRLV010000042.1:0-6941 GCA_045646985.1 Clostridia bacterium
ATTTTTATCTTGAATATCCTGCCTGGTGAAAAAACGCCAAAACCTCTTGAATTGTTTTTAGAGGTATGCTATAATAAATAAAAAAATAAGAAACGGGAGCTTGTAGTACAGGCTGAGAGGAAGGTATGACCTTCGACCGAGAACCTGATTTGGATAATGCCAACGGAGGGATGCCTGAACTTTAGCTTTAGGAAAACTTAAGTTTACTTAGGAGTTACCAAATCGGTAGCTTCTTTTTTTTGTTGCAAAGGAGGTGAATTTTATCCGAGAGAGTCGGACGGATATCAGGCGAGCGCCTTTTGTCTTGTATTTTGCGATGGGAACCCGTGTTTCGGGGTGAGAGGAGAAAACTGATTCTCGACCGAGCAAGGCTTTTAACGTAGAAATGACAAAAAACAGAAAGCAAAAAACATGTTTGGATTATTTCGTTTCGGCTTATGCCTTGTATAATAACAAGAAAAGAGGAATTTCAAATGACTAATTCAAAAAACTTACTTAAAATGATTGTGCTTTCAATGCTTATCGCTCTTGGTGTGGTAATATCTCCAATACTCAGAGTTGAGGGAATGTGTCCTATGGCACATTTTATCAATATTGTATGCTCTGTGTTTCTGGGACCTTGGTATTCACTTCTATGCGCCACACTTATAGGTGTAATCCGTATGGTTACAATGGGAATACCGCCGATTGCATTGACGGGTGCAATATTCGGTGCATTTTTGTCAGGCGTTTTTTATCGTGTTTCAAAAGGTAAAATTATCTTTGCAGTGCTTGGCGAAATTATCGGAACAGGTATTGTGGGAGCTATTTTATCATATCCCGTTATGAATTTTATTTGGGGTAAGGAAGGTCTTAGCTGGCTGTTCTATGTTCCGTCATTTATTTGCGGAACACTTATCGGCGGCAGTATAGCGTATGTATTTTTACGCAAATTTGCTGATAATGGAATGCTTGCTAAAATACAAAAAGAGCTTTCCTCAAAAAGTTATCAGGATAAAAGCAGTTTGCTTTCAAACACTTTGGTAATTGCGGCATTTGGTGCAATTTTATTTGTGGTAATTGAAATTTCATCAGGGATATTCTGCCTTACATCGCCAATATTTGATGTTTTGCCGTATGTTTCTCTTTTTGCGTGTGTTCTTATAGCGATAATATATTATGTTTTAAAGAAGGTGAAAAAAGAATGAAAGATAAGATTTGCAGCATTCGGGAGAATGTTGCAAAACAAAAGCCTCTTATTCATTGCATAACAAATCCTATATCTATAAACGGGTGCGCAAACACAATCCTTTGTGTAGGAGCAAAACCTATTATGGCAGAGCATCCAGAGGAGGTATATGAAATAACCGATGCATCAAATGCACTTATGCTCAATATCGGAAATATTACCGATGCAAGAATGGAATCTATAAAGATATCACTTAAAAGAGCAAAGGAAAAAGGAATTCCTGTCTTATTGGACGTTGTGGGAATAGCATGTTCAAAATTCAGGCGAAAGTATGTTTTGGAGTTACTTAAAATATCTATACCTTCTGTCATAAAGGGAAATTATTCTGAAATTGCAGCTTTACATAATGCAGAATATTTTTCTCCGGGCGTGGATGCAGATGCGTCCCTTGATGTGTGTTACATTACAAAAACGGCAAAAGAGCTTGCATTAAAAAACCAAACGGTTATTCTTGCAACGGGACAAACGGATATTATAACAGACGGCAAAAGAGTTGTGTATGTTAAAAACGGAACACCTGAGCTTGCCTATATTACCGGAACGGGATGTATGCTTGGTGCTTTATGCACTACGTTTATGACCTTGCTTATGCCTATGGAGGCGGCTGTATCGGCTTGTGTATATTTGGGTATATGTGGGGAGAGGGCAAAAACAGATAAAGGAAACGGCAGCTTTATGGTAAATTTGATGGATAGAATTTCAACACTCCGTAAAGAAGAAATATTAACGTATATGGATATGGAGGAAAAAACAAAATGAAAGAATTAGATACAAGGTTATATTTTATAACCGACAGCGTGGATTACTCCGAAGAAGAATTCTTATACCGTGTTGAGCAGGCGCTTTTGGGCGGTGTAACTATTGTTCAGCTTCGTGAAAAAGAAAAATCTACAAGAGAGTATATTGAACTTGCAGATAAGGTCCATACACTTACAAAAAAATATAATGTTCCGCTTATTATTGATGACAGAGTTGATGTGGCACTTAGCATAGATGCAGAAGGTGTTCATCTTGGTCAAAGCGATATGCCTGTTTTTATTGCGAAAAGGTTAATGGGAGAAAATAAGATTGTAGGAGCAACGGCAAAAACCGTCCTTCAAGCAAAAGAAGCATATCGGCAAGGCGCTGACTATCTTGGTGTTGGCGCAATTTATCCCACAACTACAAAGGTTAAGACGGTGTTGACTTCCACTGATACATTAAGAGATATTTGTAATGCGGTTCCTATCGGTGTAAATGCTATTGGCGGACTTAATAAAGACAACATTGATGTTCTCAAAGGAATACCAATCGCCGGAATTTGTGTGGTATCTGCAATTATGAAAGCAGAAAACCCGAAAATAGCTGCCGAATGGCTTATGGAAAGAGCAAAGAGGCTGAAGCTATGGTAAAAACTGAACAGATGAAAACGGCATTAACTATTGCAGGGAGCGATTCGAGCGGTGGTGCAGGAATTCAGGCGGATATTAAAACTATGACGATGAATGGCGTTTATGCAATGAGTGCAATTACGGCGCTTACTGCTCAGAACACGCTTGGTGTAAGAGCGATTTTAGATTCAACACCTGATTTTTTAAAAGAACAGCTTGATGCAATTTTTGAAGATATATTTCCCGATAGTGTAAAAATTGGAATGGTATCAACAAACGGGCTGATAGAGGTAATTGCGGACAGACTAAAATATTATAATGCCAAAAATATTGTTATAGATCCCGTAATGATATCGACAAGCGGTTCTGCTCTTATTAAGACGAATGCTATAAAAACATTAGTTACAAAACTTTTACCCATTGCAACTGTTGTGACTCCCAATATTCCTGAAGCAGAAATTCTGTCTGATATGAAAATTAACAATAAGGAAGATATGATTAAAGCAGCAAAGTATATAGAAGAAAAAAATGGGTGCAGCGTTTTGCTGAAAGGCGGACATAGCATAAATGATGCAAATGACCTTTTGTATGAAAACGGCAGAGTTATATGGTTTGACGGAAAACGAATTGACAATCCGAACACTCACGGAACGGGGTGCACGCTATCCTCTGCCATTGCATCAAATCTTGCAAAAGGACTTGACCTTGCACAATCGGTAAAAAAAGCAAAGGATTACATATCGGAAGCACTCGCTGAAGGACTAGATTTAGGAAACGGTTCAGGTCCTATGAAGCATAATTTTGGGTTATCAGCAAGATATGGTGAATAAAGACAGAATATTGGGTGTATTTAATTATTAATTATAAAGATTTTATTTGCTTTTTTAAGTGTAATATGCTATAATATGTAAAAGAGATGAGACAATACCTCTCTTGCTTGAAACGGAGGAAAGACAGTGAACACAAAAATTAAAAAACTAGTATTAACGGCAATGTTGACGGCGCTTGTATGTATCACAACAATGGTTGTAACCATTCCATCGCCTTTGAAGGGGTACATAAATTTAGGGGACTGTGTGGTACTTCTTGCAGCTTGGCTGCTTCCGCCAATGTATGGCGCTTTTGCAGCGGGTGTTGGCTCAGCACTTGCAGATATTCTTGCATCATATGTAGTGTATGCCCCCGCAACCTTTGTTATAAAGGCATTGATGGCAGTAGCTGCGAATCTTGTGTTTCGTGCTTTAAGTAAAAAAACTCCTAAGCTTGCTGCAAGAATAGCTGGCGGTGTTGCAGCGGAGGTATTAATGGTTTTAGGTTATTTCCTGTTTGAAGGCTTTTTATATGGATTTATTCCCTCGGCAGTAAATATCGGACCAAATATGTTGCAGGGAGCAGTCGGAATTATACTTGGAGTAATACTAATAAAATTGTTTGAAAAAAATAAAATTACAATGTAAAAACAAACCCTAACTGATTTTTTCAGTTAGGGTTTCAGCGTGTCGATAAGGTTATCGACACGCTGGCAGACATCGAAAAAGGAAGGTAAATTTGTCGAACACGAACTCGTCGGCGTATGCGGATACGGTAGAGGGCGTGTTGGACGAAAACAAGCAAACCCCCCTGAAAAGCATGCTTTTTAGGGGGGGTTTTAAATGTTGTTATAGGGAATTTCTTTCTTATAGAGCGGTTCGTCGAAAATCGCCGAACCCTACAAAAAAATTTGATATTCAGTTTTGCTTGTGGTTGACCGACTTTTTCGACAGTCTGAAACCCTAACTGATTTTTTCAGTTAGGGTTTATTTTTGGATAAATTGTGCAGAATAGTAATATAACAAAGTGGTATAGGGGGAAATTTTATGAAAGACAGAGTTTTTGGAGTGTTGCAGAGAGTCGGTCGTTCATTCATGCTACCGATTGCTTTGCTGCCGGTAGCAGGATTGCTGCTGGGTGTCGGAAGCTCGTTTACAAATCCGACAACACTTGAAGCATACCGATTGACAAACATTATCCGTGAGGGCGGATTGCTGTACACAATTTTAGATATTATGAGTAAAACGGGAAGCGTAGTGTTTGACAATCTGGCGCTTTTGTTTGCAGTAGGTGTTGCTATTGGTATGGCAAAAAAAGAAAAAGAGGTTGCTGCCCTTTCGGGTGCTATTGCATACCTCGTTATGAATGCGGCAATAAGTACGCTTATTGCGGCAAAAGGAGGGGTGGAGGCAATGCCCCCTAACTCGACAGCAACTGCACTTGGTATTACAACGCTGCAAATGGGTGTTTTTGGCGGTGTTATAGTTGGATTAGGTGTTGCTGCGCTGCATAACAGATTCTACAGAATAGAGCTGCCACAGGTGTTGTCATTCTTTGGCGGGACACGATTTGTTCCCATTATATCAAGCCTTGTATTTCTTGTAGTAGGTATCCTGATGTTCTACATCTGGCCAATTATACAAGCCGGTATTGCTCAGCTCGGAAATCTGGTGCTCAGGTCTGGATATTTTGGCACATGGATTTACGGGATTATTGAACGTGCACTTATTCCGTTTGGCTTGCATCACGTTTTTTATATGCCATTCTGGCAGACGGAGCTTGGTGGCTCAATGATTATTGATGGTGTTACCGTTCAGGGTGCACAGAATATTTTCTTTGCAGAGCTTGCATCAAAGTCTACAACTCAGTTTTCAGTATCGGCAACAAGATTTATGTCGGGTAAATTCCCGTTTATGATTTTCGGACTTCCGGCGGCTGCTTATGCAATGTATAAAACGGCACGTCCCGAAAAAAGAAAGCTTGTAGGCGGACTTCTTCTGTCGGCAGCGCTTACATCGGTGCTGACAGGTATTACAGAGCCGATTGAATTTACCTTCTTATTTGTAGCGCCTGTTATGTATGCGGTGCATTGTGTATTGGCAGGTCTTTCATATATGCTGATGCATATATTTAATGTCGGTGTAGGTATGACCTTCTCCGGTGGCCTTATTGACCTGACACTTTTTGGAATACTTCAGGGTAATGCTAAGACAAACTGGATATGGATTGTAGTTACAGGTCTTGTATATGCAGTTGTTTACTATTTTGTATTCCGTTTTATGATAACAAAGTTTGACTTCAGAACGCCGGGACGTGAGGAAGATGATGAGGAAACAAAGCTGTATACACGTAAGGATGTAGAAGAAAGTAAAAAGGCTTCTAAAGCAGCTTCAAAAGACGATGTCAGCGAATTGATTTTAAAAGGTCTTGGCGGAAAAGGAAATATCTCGGATATTGACTGCTGTGCAACCAGACTTCGAATTACAGTGAAAAATCCAGGCTCTGTAAAGGATTCACTTTTGAGACAAAGCGGTGCAAAGGGTGTGGTGCATAAAGGAAATGGTGTACAGGTTATATATGGTCCGCACGTTTCGGTAATCAAATCAAATTTAGAGGTTTATATGGACCATACAGGAGATTTGAATGAAAAAAACAGTGAAAAGTATATAACACTGTTTTCACCATTAAACGGTAATATTGTAAAGCTTGAAAATGTTGAGGATGAAGTATTTTCAAGTAAAACTCTCGGTGACGGAGTTGCAATCGAGCCAAGCGAAGGAAAGCTTTATGCGCCATGCAGTGCAACTGTAGAATCAATATTTGATACTATGCACGCAATTAATCTTGTTTCAGAGGACGGATGTGAAATTCTTCTTCATATAGGACTTGATACTGTTAAGCTTAAAGGAAAGTTCTTTAAAGCCCACGTTTCAGAGGGAAATAAGGTGAAAAAGGGAGATTTGTTGATATCGTTTGATATTGACGGCATTAAAAAAGCAGGATATAAAACAACTGTGCCAATGATTATATGTAACAGTGATGATTACAGAGTGATAAAGTGCACTGCTTCCGATAGAATTAAGGCAGGAGAAAAAGTAATGGAGATAAAAGAAGGGAATTAAAATCTATGAAAACATTCACTTATACAATTAAGGACGAGATTGGAATACACGCAAGACCTGCCGGAATGCTTGCAAAAGAGGCAAAGAATTTTAAAAGTGAAATCATGATTGAGAAAAACGGAAAATCGGTAAATGCAACACGCCTTATGATGCTTATGGGATTGGGTGTAAAATGCGGAGAAACCGTCAGAGTTACAATAAGCGGCGAGGATGAAGCCGCCGCAGCAAGAGCGATGGAGGATTTCTTTACAAATAATCTTTGATTGAGTAAAAAAGCTGTAGCAATAAAATTTTTACTGCTACAGCTTTTTTTCTACAATGTTAAGTTTTCGGATAGCTTCTCTGTTGCTTCTCTGATGTAAAAATTCATCTCTTTTTCAAGGTGTGGGTCGTCGTTAAGAAGAGTTTGGG